>CAZMPT010000013.1:0-3005 GCA_964568285.1 uncultured archaeon
CCGAATAATTTAGCCATTGGGTCCATACTTCAGACTAAAGAGACCCAGTTAAAAGTGAATAACCTCTATGTTTCTTTAAATAAAACAGTTACTGAAATTAATTATTCGTTCCACTCAAGAGCTTTATTAAGAAAATTCTGGAACAGTTCAGAACCATATTCTGTGTGTTCAACTTCAGGATGATACTGAACACCTGCATAAGGTAAATTTTCATGTTGAATCACTTGAACTTGACAAGCATCTGAGGAAGCCATCAATCTGAATCCTTGAGGCATTTCATGGACCTCGTCGTTATGAGACTCCCAAACATTGAACTCATCTGGGAAATTATCCAGTATCCAACCTTTCTCTAGAAGTGTTACAAGTGATGATCCAAACTCAGGTATCACTGCTGGGCCTGCTTTGCCTCCAAAATGTGTAGCCATATACTGGTGACCTACACAAATTCCAAGGATTGGCCATTTTTCTGAATCAATGTATTCTGACGTTAAACCAAGGGCCTCAGATTCAGTCTCAATTCTTGGTGCACCTCCTGATAAAACAAGTGCTTTGAATCGTTCTAATTCGGACATAGGTGTTACATTAGAAACAATTTCGGCTCTACATCCCAAATAGTTGAGAACTCTATATTCACGATGGGTCCATTGACCCCCATTGTCTACAACTGCGACTGGAAAATTGTCATATGACATTAATCTAAGTTAGGTAGCTGGCTACTAAGTCTTTGCAACCTTTTAGTTCGTTCTGAAGCGAACTTGCGTATTGCATCTAGCACCCAACGTGGGCTAAGATGGGATTCATCTATAATTTCATCAATACTTCCACCAGTTCTCCAATTATTGTCCCAATCCGGAGAAACTGAATAATCAGAGACAACACGGTTTGAAATCCATTTATGCATTATTCTGAGACTTGTGTTAGTAACTATCATTGAATCTGACCATTCTTCTTCCACCATAATTGAATTTTTGTAGGCCTTACTTTGCCTTCTAAATAATTCCCATGATACTGCAGAAACTATCTTCACATTGTGTTCAGATCCAATTTCTTCCAATATTGACACTATTGTATTTGTCGAACTTGTACCCCGAACGATTACTACGCCCTCTCTTGGGCGCTCGTCATAATCCCTAATCAGATAAGCTCCCTTAGAGGCATTCAAATGACTGTCAATCCCTAACTTCTTTCTATCAGGCACCTCAATTGCAGGTCTAGTAAGATGGATAGCAACAATCGGTACGTCTGTTGCAAATGCCGCTGCCAATGCAGGAGCTACATCATTATGTTCCCAAGGATGAAGATTAATTACATGCCCATCAGGAAACAGTTGTGTGACACCTGGTGCAAAGATACCAAAATGTGTCCGACTGTCTTCAGCTGTTTCAGGACCGGAATGACCTGCAATCCACAAAAGTTTGCCAACTTTTATCTGTGAATCCTGTGCTATCTGACTGAAAAGACGAATGGGACCATACTTCAGGTAACTAAAGGAACCATACGTACTGAAAGAACCAATGAATCCATTGTATTTTTCTAACGTATCTTTATTGAAATTGACAGTTGATAAACCAGCCATCATACCAGAATTAGCAAACTCTGTTATTCCCTGAGGCATCAATGGTGAATCTGGATTGTCCATCTTGTCATACATACCCATGTCCTCAACGTTTCCCCAGCCCTTAGCAAATCCAGAAATATTGGTTGAATCTGCTAAATCTGCTGACATTGCAACAAACAGAGGCCTACCATGATTCTCTCGAGAATATGTATTGAGCCAAGAAGCGATCTTTGAAAAACCAACGCGATTGGGAATTTTTGTTCCGGCTTCAACAAAGATTTCATCGGGATAGTTCTCAAAGTCAAACAATGCCTTATCATCAAGTGGATTCGAATCAGATACAGAACAACCATCGATAGATTCTGGTACAGAATCGCCTATCTCAATCAGACGATTTGCTAGATAATCAACCAATTCCTGATTATCTTGCATCACTGAAATAACTGTGTTGAAGTAGGATGTGGCTTGCTGAACTTGTTGCTCCCTCGTTTCTGCTGCAGCCTCACCAAATTTATCAAAGGATATGCCGTATTTTTTAGCAAAATCCTCTTTGGTCTTCCAAAATAATTCTGAATTTCGCTTGTGAGGTACTCCATGTGATTTCTCATCAAAAATATGATAACCACGTCCTTTCCGAGATTTAGCATATACCATTTTTGGGATGTTTGGTTTAGCATTGCCTACTAACAAATCATAATAAGCTCCTGTAAAGGATTCCCAGTCCTCATTATCATCAGTTCCCTCTACATGCCATCCACTAGTCTCAAACAATTCCTTTGGCGTGGAATTTACAATTGAACTAAATGGACGACTGTCAATGCCATAATCATTCCAATCAATGTAGTAAACTATGTTTCCAAGTCCTAAACCCCAAGAGGAATTCAAAGTTTCATGAGTGGCCCCAGTACTCAGGCCCCCTTCACCCTCGAATGCAAAAACCTTGACCTCATCAGTGCTTGCTAATTTGTGAGCTAATGCTTCTCCAGCAGCTGCTGGAGATCCATGTCCACTTGGGCCTGTGTTAAATTTGAAAAAGAGAGTTTTACCCTCCATCTCTGCATGACCTGGAAGGCCCTTATTCTTACGAAGTGTAAGTAAATCCTCCCAAACCAATTGGAATTCTTCTGCATTCTTTACTTGATATTTGGAATCTTTTGTCTGTTGATATTTTATCCTCAGTGATTCATTTAGAATCGCTAGTGTAGCATAGACCATTGGATTGTCATGTCCTGCTACCAAAACAAATCTGTCAGCAAAACGTTTCGAGGGATCTCTGATATCCCATCTCATTGCACCTGAAAGAAGAGTGATTAACATTCCATGAACCTTTGAACGCGAACCACCAGGATGTCCACTTTGACTAAGATTGAGAGTTATATCTATACATTGATCAATCAAATCCTTGGTTGTTTCCCAATGATTATAATTCTGCTTCAGAACGGATGGT
>CAZMPT010000013.1:3105-6250 GCA_964568285.1 uncultured archaeon
GGAAGGCCAATCCAAGTTGACAAGAACAATTGCTGTGTAAATACATAAGGCACTTGATCATATCCCATAATTGATGAGAAAAATACAAATATCATCAAAACAAGTATAGATAATGAAGTGTAATTGTGTATCTTCTTGTTCATTCCTAGGAAAACGTAAACTGTTCCTATGAATAAACCCAATAACATACCTGCAACCACAGAATTGTTCAGTTCTGAAAGTACGTCCTTACCATATATGGCACTAACAAAATTGTGTGTTGCTTGGAAGAAAAGGGAATCATCAATTGGATTTATTAGATATGCTAAGCCAAGGCTTGAAAGTAAAGAGAAAGTCGCTACGGCCTGCATAAGTGCAAGACTATTATTGGTATTCATCAACGGGTCACCTCCGCTAAAGATGTTGAAAGAACCGTATCTGGATTCCAACGCATAGCTCTTGCACCCAAAGAACGAGCCTCTGATATTTTGTTATCTAAAGACGCTGAAGCTGTGAAATAAACTGTTGGAGAAATTATTGCAGAATCCTTGTCATAATCAAGCGTATCTGGTGCTACCAATGTTAACTTGAATTCCCTTGCAGTAATTTCTCTAAGAGCAACCGTACTGGTGGGATCTGACTCAAGAGTTGAAACGACCATTACTGGTGAACGAGGAGTGAAATTCCTCAAATCTCCTAAAATAGTATGTAAACCCAGCGAACCGGTTGGTTTGACTTCAGCTAGTGCTGTTAAAATTCTGTACAAATGGCGCTCGCCAGTATCTGGAGAAATCACATTAACTGTCTCACCATATGTTATTAGACCAACACGATTTCTGGCTCTTAAGAAAAAACTTACAAGTGATGCAACAGCTCTACATGAATAATTCAAAGGATTTCTCAGAACTGTTCCCGTGCCTGTTATCTCTCTAGCATCAAGAACTATCATTATATCTGATATATCTTCCCTCTCAAACTGATTGACCATTAATTTCCGCGTTCTACCGAATACTCTCCAATTGATATTCTTGAAATCATCACCAGGAAAATATTCGCGAATTCCATAGAATTCACCACTAGTTCCAATTCGCCTTATCGGCATTGCGCCCTGATACATCTTTGGAAAATCAGTCGACATATCAACACCCTCTATCTGTTCAATCTGTGGTAAAACAACTAAACTGGACTTTGACTCTACGTCTGCCTCATAGTAAAACAAGAATGATGGATTATAGATTCTAAGGCGGGGGTTACCCAAACGGTATTGGCCTCTAAGTCGGCATTCAAGTGAATATTTGTTGATAACTAATTCATCCTTTCGAAGGCGTATAATCGTATGATTAAGTCCTTTACTAACTTCTACTTCAGAAGGAAGATTATCGTATATCTCGAGGAAACCAACTGGACGGCCTTTATTCTGAATTACCAGATCAACTGACATTCCACTATTTTCAAAGATTTGATCATCATCAAAATCTCTGGTTATCTTGACCTCAATCGGACGTGTATTGACTAAACTATGAATTGCAACAAATCCCAATATGGTAGTTCCCAAAAGAAAAAGTTGAAGATTATTGATAAAGGGGGCAAATAGTACTAGAATAACACCAAATCCAACGTAAAAGACTGCCTTACGTGTCCACATTATTCAATGGTGACCGCTGGAACCTCAACCGTCATTAGCAATTCAGATATTATTTCCTCGACCTTAACGCCCCTAATACGGGCTTCAGGTTTCAGAATAACACGGTGTCCCAAAACAGGGATAGCTGATCTCTTAACATCATCAGGCACAACATAGTCCCGGCCAGAAAGAATTGCCAATGCTCTTGAAAGTTTGAAAAGACCAAGACTTCCACGAGGACTTGAACCAACAGCTACACGTGGATCTCTACGGGTGGATTGAACCAGATTAACCATGTACCGCATAACCTCTTTCTTGACATAAACTTCCTCTATAGATTCATGCATCTTAATTACTTCTTCAGGCGTAGATCTAGCTTTCACCGTGAAAGAATCCTTCTTACGATCTGCACGCCCCTGTAGAATGCCAGTCTCAACATCCTCATCAGGATAGCCAACACTCAATTTTATCAAGAAACGATCCATTTGAGCCTCGGGTAGTGGATATGTTCCTTCATACTCTATAGGATTCTGAGTTGCCAATACAATAAATGGTCTTGATAACTTATGAGTTGTACCTTCTATTGTTATCTGTTTTTCCTGCATTGCTTCCAACAATGCGGCCTGAGTCTTTGGCGGAGCTCGATTAATCTCATCAGCTAAAAGAATGTTACAGAATATAGGACCTTTTCTAAATGTGAACTTGTTCTTTTCGGGATCATAGAAATAAGAGCCAGTAATGTCTGCTGGAAGAAGATCAGGTGTGAATTGAATTCTCTTGAATTCGCAACCTAAAGCATCCGCTAGTGAATTAGACATCAATGTCTTAGCTAGACCTGGAAAATCCTCGAATAGAATATTTCCATTGGCCAATACACCAGCCATAAGCATCTCGATTGTTTGTTCCTTACCCAAAACGACATTTGATATTTCGTCAGTTATAGCCTTGGCTGATTTGTTGGTGTCCTCCACCACTCCTGCTTTTTTCGATTTTGTTTTTTCGGCTGTCAAACTACCACGCACTCAATTTTTGGGCAATCCTCTTAAGGTCATTTGGCCTTATTTGTTTAGGGGCACCAACAAGCATCTTAAAATCATCATCTAAGGGTATATTATAACTATTAAGTAAGCTTGGAAGCATGGTTATCCTCTCTTTACGAGACCTATCATCAAACTCATATATTTGATGCTTAAGGCGTAAACGTTCTAAGAAAGTCTCTTGAAGCGCCCGAATACCATTCTCCAAATTATGGCCATAGGAACGAAATGGGCGTGGTTTACGGATATCAAATAGATGGAGCCATCTTCTAGGCTCAGGTTGGCGTAATGACAAAGCCATGGTTAGAATTATAACTGCAACTAGAACGTTCAAACGTATAACTTGAAGTATCAAAGTGTCTCCAGATAGCAAAAAGTAGAAACCTAAAGCTGCTTGGAATAGACTTGAACCAAAAGACTCCTGTGTATGGCGGGATTCATCGAAAAGTACCGTTCCTCCATTAGGAAGCATTCGAGCAACCAAATCTATCAAAAATTCGGAGTT
>CAZMPT010000013.1:6350-17267 GCA_964568285.1 uncultured archaeon
CGCTCCACTACAACTTGAAGAATCGGGAATAGGACAAGAGTAGACAATACGATTGTAACGAATAGAATTATTATGCCAGAACGGCTAGAAATAGTCATTCTACCTCGTGTTCTGCTCGTTTTGCAGGTCCAAACTTCCAATAACTGTGCGAAGGGCTGAAACTGCACTTAATTTGTGATCATCATCCAAATCAGTTACTGCATAATCTGCATTCTCATAGAGATTTGTCAAACTAGCCACTGAGGAATGATCAAGTGATAATGCTTCCTGAAGTGCTAACTGGAATTCTCTTACAGTCTCAAAATGACGACGGAGATATCCATATCTCTGTAGAACTTTGCACATTTCCTTATAGGAATGCACTATAGAATCTCGGAAATCCATATTTTCTTCAATAGCCAAGGCAGTAGATTCCAATATTCTTTGAATCTCTCGAAGATGACGTTCTCGATACCATTTCCAACCGACTGCCAAACCGGATGTTGCTACTAGAGCAGCTCCAATTATCACCCATAATGCATAATTCGATTCTTGAACTGGTGGACGATATATGATTGTACTCTCAATATTGCTTCCAACATAATAATCATCACCTGTGTAAATCACTTCAACAATTATGGGACTAGTAGCATTACCCATGAAAACAGATTCGAAAGTAGCTGAACCATTCATATCTGTAACCTCTAGAATAGTCATACCTTCTGGTTTGAAATCTATCAGTAATGACGCGCCAACAACAGGATTACCATCATAAGTTACTAACGTTACTTTGCCCGAATAAGGTTGATTGTATTCCAATGAAACTGGAACATCCAGAATTATCATAGTCTCGCCTTGGATGAAGATTCTTGACTGTGTTGAATTATCAATGTAATACTCGTTACTGTCAGCTGAAACGGTCACATTATGATAGCCCAAATCCATCCCAAATGGAATCTCGACTGGGATAGTAAACATGCCATTGATGTCAGTGACTCCATCAATTCGGAGATTAGGCTCCATCTCCAATTTCACTTTCAAGCCCTCGATTGGTCTACCTGCAGTATCATTCACCCAGCCCGTAACTGGAACTGTTGAGTTCAAGAAACCTCTGAATTCTCCCATTTCTATATGAATATTATGATAAACTTGGAGTTGCCAAGTTGAAGAAGAAGGTAAATAGAATTCATCAGGAATATAGTTAACAGTTATAGTGTTTGAACCAGCAATAGTTTCATGTGGAACTAGATAAGTATGTTCAAAATTTCCATTGTCATCAGTAGATAAGTCATCTACATATATCCCGTGAAACAAGAAATTCAAATTGGTTTTGAGTGGATTGCCCATATCATCAATAATTCTACCACTGAAATTGAATGATTCCCCAACCAAAACATCAGAATCCGACATAGTAATCGAAATACTTGTTGTTGCCATTACTATCAATATCTGTTCTTGGGTTGTTGGTAGATAATATCCCTGACCGTTATAATCCCAGAATATAGTGTACATGCCTAATTCATAGACAGCAGGTAGAGTCATATTTTTCTGTACAAAACCTGAAGAATCTGTGACTAACGCATACTTGCTGTTACCAAATGTCATATTGACAGGCTGATTTTCCATTGGATTATTCAGATCATCAACCAAATATGCACTTATGACGAATTCCTGAAGACGTAACGCTTCTATGCTCTCAACCTGGAAAATGGTTGCAGCTTGTATGTCTGAACGCACCTCTTCACTTGATTCTGTATAAAGTTCAGAACCTGCGAATGAAACTTTAACTTTGTGAGGGCCCAACAAAGTATCTCTATCTACGAATAAATCATAACTGAAAATACCAGAATCACCAGTAGTAACATTGGTTACAAAGACATCATCAAAGTAAATCTGGAGCTCCTGATTTGCTAACCCAACTCCAACCACATCTCTTAGATATCCAGAAACGAGAGAAGTCGAATTTCTGAATCCACCCAACCATTGAACTGTTAATTCGGTTTCTCGCATTACCAGGACGTCGACATCATCTGATGAACCTCTAAGGAAATTCTGATCATTGACCAATGCAGTTAGGGTATGATTGCCAACAAATGTATCATAAGGTAAGACAAATGAACCGCTAAATTCACCATTAATTGAATTCACTTTAGTTCTGGTTATACCATTCCAAAGAATTGTAATTTCTCTATCTAGAGGAGTTCCAAGATCATTGTTAATGAAACCTTCAAAAGTTACATTTTCACCAGCGATAACTACCTCTGAAAAATCGGTTATTTCTATGTCTGTATGGCCCCAGATAGTGTAATTTGCAATGTAGTTTGCTGGTAGATAGTATCCAAAACCACCAAAATCAAGTTCAACAGGAATAACTCCCACAGGATGATCTGAATCAGAGCAAGACCAATCAGGATTACACTCAAAACTAAAACTACCATTCGAATCACCAGTAGTACGTCTCAAATATTCATCATCCCAGAATATATTGACCTCTATCTCATCTACTGCTTGACCCCTGTCATCAAATATAGTCCCATTGAACCATACCTTTTCTCCTCTTACTATTTCAATGTCAGGAAGACTAATAACGGTCTCAGAAACTACTGTGAAATCAACTTCTGCCGAAGCGTTATCATAGTAAGGAGAGGTAGTATTATCAAATAACACTGTAACTGTAACTTTACCGAGAACCTGAGCATTTGGAACAAGATAATTCTTGAAGTATGAACCACCAAATTCTGTGGTCGCTTTATCATCCAACGTATTGTCTCCCCAAGTAAATGAAAGCTCAAGCCCAGCTATGCCAAGGGATGATTCATCACGAGCATAGCCTACTATCTCAGTCTCTACGTCTCTGAGAACTTGTTTTTCCTCAATATTCAGGAATACTTGGCGATGAAGGTATACATCTGTGGAACCACTGGTTGCCAAATTGTAATCCTTTTCAGAATAACGAATCTCAATGACATGAAGTCCTACATCGATATATGAGGCATCAGGAGTGTATTCAAAACTGAAAGTTCCGTTTGTAAGAAAAGATTCAAGATATACTTCATCGAAATGTAAAGAAACTAGGCCAGAGAATTGTGTACCGTTATCCATTGAAAGACTACCACTAACTACCAAACTTTCTCCAGGATAGAAATGAACTTGATCTGTCTCAAGAAGAACTACTGTTTGCTGGAAAACCACTGAAGTCTGAGATGCAGAAGACCCGGAATGAAGATCATTACCTGAGAATTCAGCTGACCAAGTAACATTTCCTAAATCATAATCTGAAGGAACATCGTAATCAAATATGAAATCTCCATCATTCTCAGTTGTAGATGTTGAGATTTCAACATCATTCCATTTGATAACTACTGTTTCTCCGGATAGAGGTTGACCAAGATGGTCCGACAATTCGCCCTCCAAAGTAGCCACTTCACCTCGCGTCACCTTCAAAGAATCCAATTCCAATATAATTTCACTGGTTCCGAGAACCACGAAGTCAAGATTAACACGCTCGTCTGGTAAAGTTGCACTTGAACTTTCAAAGGATACAATAACTGTGTAATTTCCTGCTGCCAAATCAGTCGGTATAGATGATTGAATTGACCAATTGGTCTGAGTTACGTCTATCTCTGCAAGTTGAACCCCTGCAAGTTCTACAGTAATGCTACCATTAGACAGCGCAGATTCCGATACGCTACCATTAATCCATATATTTTCACCTATATATTCCTTAGAAGGTGTAATCTCTGCTGTAAGATTGACCGTTGATTCAAGAATTATCAATTCTGTAGTGATTATTGAACTGTAAAGGTATGTGGAACCAGGGAAGTATGATTCTACACGATAATCATCATCTGCATCTGGTTGTCCCTCTTCAGGAACTGTCCAATTAAAAACAAAATTACCGAAGTTATCCGTCTCAGCTGTTCCAATATCACAGCGATATCGCTGCCAACCTGATGGGTTACAACGAATACTGCTTGGCTTATTGCCTTGCCAATTAGGCTCCCAAATCTCAAACTCTATGGTTTGGCCAGCTGCTGGAACTCCGCCAATATCAAGTAAAGTCCCCGATATGACTAGCTCTTGTCCCTTACCTACTGATTCAGGAGCATCAACAACTAAGTTGGTATCAGATGATACTTCAATGTCCTCAGGACCATCTATTCCCAAGAAACCTTCCTGATAAGATGCAGCATAAATCTCATTCCAACCAGTATAAGCATCTAGGAATTCTGAAAGATTGACATCGAATGAACCAAGCGTGTCTGTCTGACTCTGACCTATTTCAAAGGAGGGATATTCATGATCTTCATCCCACATTCCAAATCCTAACAAGAAATTTGGAATTCTGGTCTCATTTTGATCCTCGACATATCCCTGAACACGAATTAATTCTCCTTTATCTACTTCAGATGGAGAAACACTCTCAATCACTATAGTGACGGGGTCACCCGTCATATTGTCCATATCATCAGGGTCAAAATCATCGAAGTCAAATGTATCTTCATCTCCTTCCTCATCGTCTGGTCGCTCCAGCGTATTACTGCTTCCTGTTCCTCCCAGATTTATCCTCTTCCAATGACTTGCTGAAAAGGTCTCATTATCCTCAGGCACGTATACTTCCACGAAAGCATGTGCTTCATTGGAAACATATCTTGTTGGAGCTCCAAGAGCTAAAGCTGTGACAAAGAAACCAAAGGATCTATGTCTACAAGCTCCTATCCCATTGATACAAATTGATTGGTAGATATCCCATGGAGGTTCTGGATCTGGTACATCACCATCTCCCTCTATAAATGCTGAGAAATACCATGTCAGATTATTGATTATTAAAGCTAAATTTGTTTCAGGAGTTCCATTATCTGGCCACAGCCAATACAATGGTTCATTAGCAATAGTTCCATTGTCATGCCTATACTGGAGGAATTCACGGACATTCTCCTTAACTTCGCTCTCACCAGTTATAGGCCGGATTGATTCTTCTGGTAAATCATCTAATGTAAGATCATTTGGGATTGGTCTATTGAAATATGAACCATTGGTTCCCATTCTGTATTTCAAATCTATAACTGCATCCTGATTAGCCTGAACATAATAATTATCAGCACCATCCTTGAAGAAGCTAAGCTCCACACCAGTAGCGTTTGGATCATAGTCTATAATGTCTGCATCTGGAGAGACTGAAGGAATCATGGTGTAACTGGTTGTTGTAACTGTAATACCCATCCATATCCAGCCCTCAAATATTTGTGAATAACCTTCGTAATTAGTAGGGAATATCTCCGTCTTAGACGTATCGTAATTATACATCGTGTAAGGATTACTATTTGCACTGTCGTAATACAGTGCATCAAGTGAGGACCAGCGCTTTAGAGTGCCCAGTACTGGATCAAATATCTCATAAATAGTAACATTACCATCTGTAGCTCCAGTATCTGGATTAGTTCCCGGTGGTTCTCCAGGCTCTACAGGAGGTGGATCCTCTCCATCAGGATCTCCATCATCATCACTATCTTCGTCACATGGATTTGTGCCTTCGTTATATTCGCGAAGATTGTCTGAACCATCATTGTCAGGGTCGTCAAACTTGTCACTACCATCTGTTGGATCTAAGCCACATCCATCTATGCCACGATCGGAATATGTGTCTTCCCAACCATCTGGCATACCATCTTGATCCGTGTCTGAATCAAAAGGGTCAGAATCCCAATAAAATTCAAGGCTATTCATCAACATGTCCCCATCATTATCAACAGAGTCATCTGTAGCATTTCGTGGATTAAAGCCGTAATAAACTTCCCAACCGTCCCAAGCACCACCATCATCGGTATCCTTGTCGTTAGGATTAGTGTTGTTGTAATATTCCTCTAAATTGGTATATCTTTCCTCTACAGAAATAGTTCCATCTCGATTCGCATCGTAACCGTCTGCATCACTGTCCTCATCCCCGTCAGGATCGTTAGGATCTGAACCTTGAACGGGAAAAACAGCTAAAGGTGAGAGCAGAAGACTGAAAACTACTAGAACTGCAAACAGTTTGGAAACCTTCATCTCATCACCCACGCGTAAGAATCTGCGGACTTATTACATAAAGGTATGCCAAATTTTCCTGAAAAGAAGACTAAGGGACTAATCATCAATTATCAGCCTCGAATCCGTCACTCATTCCGTCATCATCTGTATCAGGATCCCAAGGGTTCGTCTGAGCCTCTTCTTCCCTCCAATTAGGAAAGTTATGCCACACTCCCTCCCAATCTTCCCAACCATCATTATCGTAATCTAACAAACCGTCTGTACCATCCAATGGATTGAGAGTACGTGTTTCATTGGCAGGTCTATTATCATTCCAATATATCTCCCAACCATCAGTACAATTGTCTCCATCAGTATCAGCTTGTGTAGGATGTGTGTCCATCAAGAATTCCTCATAATTCGTAAACTTCTCTTCAGGTGAAAGTTCCCCATCACGATCTGAATCATAACCGTCAGAATCACTATCCCAATCCCTGTCCTCATCAGAATTTGGATTCAAACCATAGTAGCCTTCCCAACCATCAGGCATGCCATCTGAATCCGTATCATTATTGCGTGGATCAGTACCATTCAAGAACTCTTCATAATTAGTGAATTTCTCCCATTGTTCAATTGTGCCGTCCCGATTGAAATCCCAACCATCATCATCCAAATCCTGATCGGCGTCATTAGGATCAAAAGGATCTAACCCATGCATAAGTTCCCATCCATCAGGCATTCCATCACCATCTGAATCTGGGTTAGAAGGATCTGTAACATACCCATCTTCACCTGAAAAACATTCCTCTCCATCCATCAAGAGATCGCCATCAGTGTCTCTAATAATTGGATTCGAACCTGTAATATTGTCAACGCTATACACATTGTCATCAAAACCTTCCACATTTGAATTGTCAAATTCATAAAGATTTATCAGTGAATCATTATCGGGATCATCGTTGGCATCACTGCTGTTTAGGGGCTGAAAACCCCAGTAAACTTCCCATCCGTCAGACATGCCATCACCGTCTGTATCACCATTGGTTGGATCTGTGTCATTCAGATACTCATGAAGATTGTAGTAAGCTTCTTCTTCTGTAAGATTACCATTCCAGTCTGCATCAAATCCATCATTGTCATTATCCTGCAGAGCATCTACTGAATCCAATGGATCAAGGCCATATTTTATCTCCCAACCATCTGGCATCCCATCTCCATCAGTATCTGCACTAGTTGGATCTGTCAAATAATTGAATAGTTCTTCACCATCTAAGAGACCATCTGCATCTGTGTCATTATTTCGAGGATGTGTAGTTGTAATGTTGTCAACTTCAACATAGGGGCCAGCCGCAGTATTATTGTATTCAAGACGATTAATCACTCCATCATTATCTGGATCTGCACCGGCATCTAATGGATTAAGGGGGTCCAGACCATATTTCCATTCCCACCCATCCAACATACCATCTGCATCTGTATCTGCAATGTATGGATGTGTGTCAGCCTCGAATTCTAAGATGTTATTGTGTTCCTCATCCTCTTCAATTGTTCCGTTATAATTTGAATCAAAACCATCTTCATCATTATCAACCGTTGCATCAAAATCATCAAGTGGATTGAGGCCATAGTATACTTCCCAACCATCACTCATTCCATCATCGTCTGTATCGTTGTTGTTGGGTGAAGTATTATTCCGAAATTCCTCAATATTGGTATATTCTTCTGTTGAAGATACAAATGTGTCACGATTTGAATCATAACCATCTTCATCAAAATCCTGATTGGCATCAGATGGATCTGTAGGTTGCAAACCGTAATAGGCTTCCCAACCATCAAACATTCCATCTGAATCTGTGTCATTGTTCCTTGGATTAGTACCATTCAAATATTCTTGCAAGTTAGTGAAATTCTCATCTTTAGTAATTATAAAATTGCGATTAAAATCCCAACCATCACCATCAAGGTCATCATCAGCATCGAATTCTGAAAGTGGATTTAGACCATACAGTACTTCCCATCCATCTGGCATTCCATCACCATCAGTGTCATTACATGTGGGATCTGTCTTATGATACAACATCTCATCATTATCACCAATTCCGTCATAATCAGTGTCATTCAAATCTGGGCGTGTTGTAAAGATACCATCCACATCTGTCCATCCTTGAACTAAACTGTTATTGTATTCGTAAATATTAGGCAGACCATCCAATTCTTTGTCCTCGAAATTATCTGAGGAACGAAGGGGTTCCAAGTCAAAATAAACTTCCCATCCATCGGGCATATCGTCGCCATCTGTGTCCTTGTCGAATGGATGAGTATCATTCAGAAATTCCATATAATTCAGATAACGTTCCTCAAATGACAAATCCATATCAAAATTGGAATCCCAACCATCTGCATCAGAATCAAACCAAGCATCTCCATTATTCCTCGGTTCGAGTCCGTAGTATACTTCCCAGCCATCTGTCATGATATCATTATCAGTATCAGGATTCCATGGACTAGTTCCCGCAATATATTCCTCAAGATTAGTAAATTCCTCGTCTGAACTTACATATGAATCGCGATTCCAATCATATCCATCATCATCCATATCATCATGGGCATCCAAATGTGAAACTGGATTAAGATTGTAGAAAATCTCCCAGCCATCTGGCATTCCATCACCATCAGTATCTGAATCAGTAGGATCTGTGCTGTTTCCTAATATAAAATCCAATTCATACTCCATGAGATTGGTAAATCTTTCATCTTCTGAAAGAATTCCATCTCCATTCTTGTCATAGCCATCCCCATCCGTGTCCTCATCCGCATCGCTTGCATCAGTCGGATTTAGATAATAGAGTATCTCCCACCAGTCAGGCATTCCATCATTATCGCTATCCTTAGTCGGCAAATTCAAGTCTGAAGTTGCCTCTTTTGAATCTATATGTTGCGAAGATTGGAATGATACCAAAGGTGAGAATGGTAGTGCTGCAAGAAGCATGATTACCACTGCAAGAACGACGTAGCGTCTACCTCCGGTAGAATTTGGGTCCGCCATTAGATGTCAGTTTATGACTGGGCTATAAAGGGTTCATTGAGGTTAAACAATTACCAAATCACGAGGTAAATTGGTAAGACTGACCAAACCTGATGACTTCAAACAAACATCATCCTCTATCCTTATCCCGCCAAGTTTCGGAATATAGATTCCAGGCTCTATTGTGAAAGTCATGCCTTTTTCAAGCCGAAAATCACTTTCTGGCTTTATATATGGCTCCTCATGAATTTCCAAACCCAGTCCATGACCTGTACGATGGGTAAAAAACTTACCAAAACCTTGTTCCACGATAACTTTCCGAGTCGCAAAATCGACATCGCCGGCCTTAACGCCAATTTTTGCCTCTTTTCTTCCTGTTTGATTTGCCAGCCTCACTGTATTGTACGCCTTTAGTAAGCGGTCATCAATCTCATTGCCTATAGCATAGGTCCTAGTAATGTCTGAAAAATATCCTTCATGTGTCGCTCCCCAATCAACTATCACCAATTCACCTTCCTTGAATTTCTTATCAGTTGGAAAGTGATGGGGATTGGCTGCATTTACTCCAGATGCAACTATTGGTGAAAAAGGGAGTCCAGTATCTGAACCATTTTTCAATAACTGAACTACCAAATTGGCTGCAAATTGCTTTTCAGTAACTCCAACTTTCATCATGTCTAAAACTGACAATAATGATTTCTCTGCAATCTCAACCGCTTTTACCATACAACTAATCTCAGAATCTGATTTAGACATGCGCAACTCAGCAAAGATATCTGTTGAATCAATTGTCTTGCTTGCAATGCTTAGTGTATCTATCAAATTCAGCTCCAGATGACGGATTTGTCGTGATTCGACACCTATTTCTGAGAATCTTCTAATCTGAGAGAACTTGTCAAATGCAGGTTCTGGCCCTTCTCGATCATCATACGTGATGTATTCTATTCCCAAATCAAGAATTTTAGGAGACTCCAATTCAGGTAGAACAAATGTTGCTGAGTCACTGGACACAAAGAAAACAACTGGCCTTTCGCTAAGATGAAACTCAGAACCCGTAAGGTAGGATAAATTTGGACCTGGTACAATGGCCAAGGCCTCAACTGAATTCTGGGACATCAAATTTCTGAGACGATTCAGATTATCCATGCAGCCTCATAGACCATCCGTCTTATTATGTGGCCTCAATAGCGTCGTGTGGATTTAGATACCTACTACAATTTAATCGAAGAAATGGGAAAATATCCCGGTTATGGAGTACACAATGGCGTGGACAAGGTAGCCGAAAAGTTTGAACAGCAATACGACACTACTAGGGCCATAAGATCTCAGTACCTACAGCGTAAATCAATCAAGAATTACTACAAAGTAAAAGATAAGGCGGGAAAATATCACAAGCAATGGAAAGAAGGCAGAACAATCGGAGAAATAGCACTGGACGTTGATTTTCCACCAGTATTATTAGCCAATTTCCTAATGTTAAAGATGAGGTTTTCTAAGAAGAAAACCAAAGAAATAATGAAGAATACTAATATTGTAAAAAAGAACAAAAGGCTGAAAGATGAGTTAGATGAGATTTTAGCTCGTGATGAACTATACACCCCTAGGTCACATGATAAGCAATCTGCAGAAGGTAATCGAAGAGAAGATAAGATTGGAGACTGGCTAGACAAGAAAAATATTGAATATTTCACAGAGAATGATTTGAGAGCTGGAACTGTAGAAGGAAAAACACCAGATTTTCTTCTATTGGAACCTATGGATTGGCATGGTGATAAGTATAACTGGATAGAGTCTAAAGCCAGCTTTGGTGATGATTATATTCATCGAAAAAACCATAGAGGACAGGTTTCACAATATGTTGAATTATATGGTCAAGGAATACTAGTCTATTGGTATGGATATTT
>CAZMPT010000014.1:0-16759 GCA_964568285.1 uncultured archaeon
CACCGTCAGCATCGGAGTCGAGGAGAGGGTCGCAACCGTCGGGGATCCCGTCCGCATCCACGTCCACGGAGTCGTCGTGACCCTCGCATTGGTCATCGGCGTCGCTCACTCCGTCGGAATCCGTGTCTAACTGGCTCGTCGAGCAGCCATCTACATCCACCGTCTCTCCGGCAGGTGTGTCCGGGCAGTTGTCAACCGGATCCACTACTCCGTCTGCGTCATCATCCTCGTCTGGGCAACCGTCTGAATCGACGTCGCTGGAGGCGTTTGATGTCCAACCTAGCGGGCCGAACGGACAAGAGTCCGAAATGTCCAGCACCCCGTCATTGTCATCGTCATCATCAATACCGTCGCATGTGGAATCGCCATCGTGGTTCGAGGGAAGTGAGGAGGTGTTCAACGGGTCCGAACCACAACTTATCTCGAGTGTGTCCTCGACTCCATCAGCATCGTCATCGACATCCTCGTCGGCATCCCTACAACCATCTCCATCGAAGTCCGTGGCTGTATCCGAGGTCCAGCCAGTGGCCCCAGTGTCACAATCATCCGAATCGTCCGACACACCATCTCCATCATCATCATAGTCACACGCATCACCAGTCCAATCTGAATCGTAATCAACTTGTGAAGGATTATGGGCATTAGGGCAGTTGTCAGCACCATTGTAGACATTCCATATCATATCAGGATTCGAATAACCGTCGCCGTCGGAGTCCGTGCAACCAAACCTATCTTCGGTTGAATTCCCCCCTGAGTTGGGACAGAAGTCTGGCTCTGTGGCATTGCTGACCCACTGCCCCACTCCGCTTCCGTTGCGCCAAGAGTCCCACGCCTGGTCAGCCCAGTTGTCCCCATAACCGTCGAAATCTAGGTCCGCCCACTGAGTATCATCCATCTGGAATGCATCTGCACAATTCGTCCCATTGTTCGTACAATCTAGCGGAACATAGGTCCAGTTCGCATCTGGGTTTGACCAGCCGTCTCCATCTATGTCCGGGCAACCAGATCTGTCTTCATCCGATGTACCATTCACACTCGCGCAATCGTCGTCACTGTCACGGAAACCATCTGCATCTGTGTCTCTGTTCTGAGTAAGTAGATTGACCGTGAAGGAATAGTCGAAGCCATCATGGCTCCCACTGTCCAAACTTCGTATTTCAAAATAGATATATTGACTGCCGTTAACGGTCGCCTGAAATGACCCCCCACCACCTTCGTGGAAGACCGTAGGCCCAGTTAGATTGGTGCCGGAATCGTCTGTGATTCTTATCTGGGCGTCATAATTGTTATTCGTAGGGTTGTTGGCCCCCGAAGTGATGTTTAATTCAACGACATCCCCGTTGACTGCCAGTATCTTGTACCAATCCAACTCGTCTGTTGGGGAGCACCCATCAGGGTAACAGGCATAATCGCTGACACTTCCACCGTCGGTCATGGTTGTTGCTCCTGAACGCGTATCGTTCGCCTCGGCAGATATCATGGGCATCGCTGCTATCAACAGCAGTGAAGCCAGCAGCAGCGGCTTGGCGAGTCCAACTCTTCGGGCCATGTAGTGGCATACAAGGTCGAGTTGATGAACCCTCTCCCGGGCAGAATATGTTTCTGATTTGGGAGATGAATCACATTGGAGTCCCGCATTGTGGACATATTGGGATTCGATCAGAGCAAGAGATGTGGAACGGCTTGCCGCACCCGGTGCACTTGTGCATTACATCCGCCTGCTTGATCTTACCTTGGCAAAGTGTGCAGAAGTGGGCCATCTCGGCGGTCTGGTTCATCAATCGTTATCTTGCTGAAGGAGTTGGAGGAAGAGGCTTTTTCTCTTTATTTTGTTCATGTTGCGCCATAGATGTCGAATTAATGAAGTCTTTCCTAAGATAAATACCCATATTGGGGGTGGACATTCTATTGTGATTTATATGAAAATGACATAATGTATTTGGTTGAATGAGAGTTATTGGCGAAGGGTTGAAGTCTAACAGCCGTAGTCGGTGTTTTACAGGTGATGGCATGAGAATCAAGGTTAGAGACGCCGATACAGGTGATACAGTAGAAATGGAAGTTACACCAGACATAATTGTTGAAGAGATACTTCAAGCATCTTGTTCCAATTGGAATAAGGAATATACTGCATATGTGTTGAGATTTGGAAAAACTCAGATTTTGCCAGAGCAGACAATAAGTAACTGCAATGTGCGTGATGGAGATGTCCTAGAATTGATTCCTGACCCGCTTGGCGGTTACTACTGAAGGGTGCATGAAATGCAACCCAATTCGGGTGTTGGTGGTGCCTTGCCACCTGATATTTTGAGAATGCGAGTGATTAATGAAATTAAAAATGCTCAAAGATCATTGAGAGACACGCACCATCTCCAACATGTTGAATATGATGAATTACAAATCCCTACTACAGTAATTGTTACTATGAAAAATTCTCCGGGCCCAATTTGGTTAGGAGATAAGGTAGGGCATATTTATGAACATAAATTTCTTTTTGAAATTACTCCTAATTATCCATTCCAAAAACCTATTGTGCGTTGGATGTCCCCTATTTTTCACCCTAATATTATGCCCCCCGACGAAGGTGGAGCGGTATGTACAAAACTACTAGATGTATGGAATGTGGAAAGTAACATTTTGCGTTTTATCAAAGGTATTGAGACCTTGTTAATTACGCCCAATCCCAGTAATCCATTTGATACTAGGACATGTACCTATTCTGCTCAATACTTCAATAACAATGGTTACACGCCACCAATGATTGTTTCCAAGCAAGAAAACCCTACTCTTAGAATAATATCTGATGATGAACAATTAGAGGGATCCTAATTATGTCAATCGAAATTGTTTCAGAAACTCAGTATGAGATTAAATTAGAATCTAGGCCAAAAAAAATCACAACACATCCTTGGTGCCCTACGGAAATAGATGATTCTATCCCAGTATACGTTGATGCATTAGCAGCAGACCAAATGTTTGCTCATTGCCTTTCAGAAGTTAAATCGAAGAAAGAAGTAATGGGTTTGCTAATTGGGGAATTATTTCAGGATGATGAAGGTGATTCATTCGGCATAGTTCGTGAAACAACTACTAGCAGTTTATCTTCAGATAATGTTTCAGTACGATTTTCTGATTTTGGTCAATTAATGTCTGAATTAGATAACCTAGATTATGATTGGATATTGCTTGGTTGGTATCATTCACACCCTGGGCACACCTGTTTCCTTTCATCTACTGATATTAACACCCACACGACGATGTTTAAACAACCTCACCAGGTTGCTATAGTAATAGATCCAATAAATATAGAGGCTAGAAATTTCATAATTTCTGAGGGGGAAGTTCAAGAAGTACCTCTTGCAATAATTGGGGGTATTGAAGATATTGAGGGGGTCCCTCTGCATATTCGTTCCCCTTCACAATTAAGTTTGCCTAATGGTAGTGAAGAACCAATAGGTCGAGCATTTGAATTAGAGTTGAACAATATAAAATTCCAAACCCCTGAAATCTTGGCTATGGCAATTGGGATATTAACAGGTTTAGCCCCAATTCTATATCAAATGATTACAAATCAATTGCAGCCACATTGGTTTAATACTCCTACCGTATTTATGATATTGATAGGTTATTTCACCTTCTTATTTGGTTTTCAAAGAGCCATGATTCCCATATACAACAGAATATCCCATCCCTCAACGATGGGTCCTATGTTGATGCTATTTGGAATTACTTCTGCAGCATTATTGTTAATAATAGGGATTTGGCGCTTGCTCAATGGTGCTTGGGAAAACCATTTTGCCCAATTCGCATTAATCATGGGCATGATTGCGCTGATTGGGTCCTTGATGCGCCCTTCTGTTCAAAATGAATAAATCTCTCTATATTATCCAGATTGCCAGTTCAAAAGTCACCATTTCTCCTGAATCTCCTGACCCAATAGCAAGAACATCCCAATCCCCATTAGCGTAGTAAACATTTCTTCCTTCAGGTAAATCATACCCTAGGATTAATTCTTCGTCCATAACGCCTCCATGATAATTGGCAGTGAATTGATATTCATAACTAGGGGTAATAATGGATGTTAACAATGAATCTAAATGTTCACTAATTTCATTATAATGCGTTTGCGACAATTCACCCGTTCTTTTTTGATGTATTGCTTCGTTAATCACAGAAGACACATCTCCACGAAGTAAGTCTTCACCATCCCCTTCTGAATCGTAATATACCCATGTTCTAAGAAAAACTTCCATTGATGACCGGACTTGATTTGAATTCTCTGTAATGTTGTCAAGTTCTGATTTTTGTAGTGATGATAATAATGTGGTTTGCAGAAGAATTGCTCCGATTCCCAGTATTGTTAGGAAAAGAATTGCATCGAAAATAGCCTCAAATCCTCCTTCATCATACTTTGCATCACAATTATGTATTCTCCTAGCAATTGATGAAGTGCATGTATTTTCATTAGAATTATTCATGATTTCACCTCCACACAATTACTTGAACATATCCAGGGGATATTCGTTCTGACATGTTTTCATCCATAATGCTGACAGGTCTACGAATACTACGAACATTCTCAGCGTTGTTTAGCACCTCATTTAGATTATTTGAATCACTTGTCCCCCAATTGAATGAATATTGTTCAGTTAAACCAGCAGTATATACTATGTCATTGCCATTACTAGAATTATCAATTTTGATTGTTTCGATAATAATCATATAACTAATATCATCTAGATTGTGCATTCTGATAAAATCTATATTTTCTTCGCTTCCTATATTTGATTGTTCAGTTTGCATTAACTCAATTGATTGTAGACTTAGAACCCCTGGCTCTGCTAGTGGCGCTCTTAGGTTGAAATCAAGAGCCAATTCATCAGCCACTCTTGGGCCAATGTCATGAAATTCGGTTGCATCATCTGCCTCTTCATAACGTATTAGATTAGTAAAAATGATTGTGACAAAAATGCTAAATCCAACAAGTACGACAGATAGTGCGAGGATATCTTCCTTTACTCCTACTAACCCCTTTTCATCATAATTAATACGTTTTTGGCGCATATATCACACCTATAAAGCTGAAACAATTTCTGGACTTAGGGGTGCGGCTAGGGTTCCAAATCCATAAACCTCTTCATTCCAGCCTTGGTTTCCTTTATCTTCAAGTTTAAAGAAACGAAACTTACCATGCTGTTCTTGAACATTGTAATCACTATCTATTAGTGATCTACATGTAGGTACATCACAAGACCCTTCAAGAGTTATGAAATTATTATTTGTGCCAGTGAGGGCCCCTACTGAAATCCATAAATCATTTACTATATGTGACGGGAAAGTGGGGTTAGATGATTGCCCCTCTCCTAGTTGCCCAAGATAGAAGGAAACAGAATCAGCAACCCATTGTAATACACTATCGACGGCCTCATTTCCTGCAGTAAAAGCAATTCTAATTCCAGCCCTCCCTGAACTTCCAACAGCTCCAAAATAACCTTCTAGGAAGAAAGTAATTTCATGAACTCCTTGCTGTAACCATTGTGTAATTGCTCGCACTACTTGGTCAATAAATACCCGTAGGTACAGAATTGCATCATCTTTAGTCTCTACCTGTCCTACTCTAGATAATGCTACATCTGATGCATCAGAAAAAATATCTATTATTGTTTGACTACTAGATGAGAATACACTTGGGTCATAACGAATTTCAAAACCAGCTTCTATTCCAACTTTCATTGAACCTATTGGCACTTCTAAAGGAATACCCAAATCTCTAGTGCTAATCCTAAGGAAATCTCCTTCGTGTTGGTGTGGGGCATGGATATGTAAATGGAAACCATCATCAACTTGGCCTCCCGATTGCCACGTTTCATCACTATAATAGTTCAATTCTAATGAGTGAGGGCTCATTTTTTCCTTTATTGGGTCAACCATCACATTAAGGTATGAATCATCTGTAACTCGCTCTAATTTTGCAATTACAGTATAGTCTACACTTTGATTATTTGTTGCTTCAAGAATGTATAGAGATAAAGTAGTACCTTTATCGTATCCATTAAATCCCGTACCTCCAAAAATAGGGCTGCTTGAAATTTGGATAAATAACTCTACAGACTCTCCTAATATTGTTTTTTCACACCAATCTCCTGATGATAATATATTGCTAGGCACTGCTCCCTGATTTACATTTTCAAATCCAGGATAGCACCACTTCCATTCAAATCCAAATAATGAAAATACTTGATATATTGTCAAATCAATGTCATTGGACCATTCTTGCATTTTAGTTGTCAGCAAGTTACTAAGTGAATCAACGATTAATTCTCCAAATTTATTGACTAAACTGTCTACAAATAATTCTAAGACATCTCCAGCAATACGTATTATTGCACTAGCGGGATTGAATACCAATTCAATTATCAGATCTAGAATATCTTTTATCCAACCCCAAACCATCTTTATTTGGTCCCAAAGAGCATCATCTGTAATTGTTGATGATTCATCGCCATTTGCATTATCTAATATGTGGCCTTCAAGTTTTGCTGAAATATTTTCAGGGTCAAACATCGCCCAACCAGTAGTAACTGAAATTCCAATAGTAAAATCAATGTTAACTGTTTGAGATATTCCCAAATATTCATTTCCAGATGATGCTCTTATTACATCCTCGATAGTTTCTACTGAAATCACTTTTCTACCAATCACGGTCAAATCATATTCTGTTCTGTATGCACCATCAATATCATTTGTTGATAGGTCTGCAACATGTTCTCCTTTAGCCTTGCTAAGGAATCCATAGAATGCTTCTGAACCATCACCTTCTGTTTGCTGTCTTCTTTGAGAAATCATAGATTCATGATTAGAATTACTAGATTCGTCGTCATAATTGACTAAATTCAGGGGGGGCATCCCTGCAGAACCGACTAGTCGGAATGAAGTAGTTCTAGTAGTCAAATTTTCTTTAGATGCATTTTTATCACCCATCCAAAACAAGAACGGCTTATCATGTAAAGCCACTTCTTGCATTAAATTTGAATCCTCAAATTGCCCTTCCACGTTCTCTACAAGATGTTCAGATGATGCTAGAACTAGGTCGATGAATGTTCTTTGTCCATCTACATCACCATAATTTGTGCCAATACCTCCGCCGTTACTAGAAATGACAAACCCATCCATTTTAACGCCAATTGGTGAATTCCACCAATTTGGTTGAGGGTCCCATAGTTCAGTAAGTTCTTGTAAGCGGTCCAAATCATCTTGCTTGAGTGATTCATATACTTGGTTAATTTCAGAATCCAAAACATTTTTCCAATTATCATTTTTTAAATAATCATCATACATTCTATCCTTTGCATCTGTAGGGTCTACTGATGAAGCACCAGGCCTAGAACTATTACATGTGGTGCTCCCCTGAGATTGAGGACTTACCGTAGATGAATCTCGCAGACTCTCAGCAGCATTTTTTCTAACTGATTCTTTATGGGATGTGGCTTGAAATCCGAATAACCCCAGTAGTGCTGTCAAGATACTTTCATCCCCACTATCAGTATACCATCCCGTTAGTAAGTCATAATTATCTGGTGTGAAAAAGTCAGTAATTTGGGAGAAGTAGTCAACTACTAAATCAAAAAGTGGTCCAATCAGGTATGTACGCAAATATTGAACTCCAGATGAGCCTGTAAGAATATTTACTAGAGCGGTGGTTCTTTCATCAAAATTGTTTAGGGTGATCTTTATTGGATGATTTGTTTGGTCATCATAAGAATACACAGGGCCTTGAGAAGATACTTCTAAATCACTTGTTATATTGTCAATAAAACTTTCAAAAACAAGTAAAAATTCGGATTTTATTGTAGATGTTCCATCACTAGAATGTAGCGATTCTACAAATGAATCAGCAGAGTTTTTCCATACTCCATCATCAGCAACATCAAATGCATCAATGACTGCAAATTTTATTGGGTATTGGGTATTTGGTGAAATGGAAACCTCCCAGTATTTTTTTTGCCACCAATCCCGATGATGATAATTTCCATTACTGTCAGAATAGCCACAATTGCCTACATCTTCGTACCAATAATGACCCAAATCATCCCAAGAAATTGAAACTCCGTTACCCATACTAGTAGTTTCTGAATTTTGAGGGCTACCATCTGCGAGTAAATAGAGGTGAGGGGAAAGTCCCTTTTGATAAAATAAGGTAGAATTATCTAATATTCCGTGTTCATCGTCAGCGTAGAAGTAAGCATTACGGGTAAATTCCTGAAATACGTTAGAGTGATGATCTTCTCCACTTAGCCCATTCAAGAAAGAGTCCCATAGGGTTGCTCCTTCTGCTCCTTCGCTTGCACTTGCAATCCCCTCAAATCCGCGGAAGAAATCTTCAAACAAAACTTCAACATAATAATCACTAATTGTGCGAATAATTCTTTCAAGTATTTTATTGAAGTCAAATGTTGAGGAAATGCTAGTGTCCCCAGGTGCAGGTATTAGGTCATTGATGACCATTGCCACTCTAGCAGGCTGTACTTTGCCATCATTACTCTGCATGTAACTAGATACAATACTTGGCAAATCTGGGTGTATTGTTGCTAGGGCTGGCATATCAACAGTTCTGAATTCACGTGCTGTAAGAAATACTAACCCAAGTGAAACTGCTAGTTCAATGTCATTTTCAGAAATTAGGTTATCAACATCTTGGTATGGGGTCCAACTAGAATCAATTGGATTGTCCACATCTTTTTCATAAGCACCCCAACCACCTAAGGCACGTTGTTGGGCAAGCGAAGTGAGCACATCTTTGGTAATACGGGCAAGGCCACTTTCCCCGTCACTCAATTTGCTTTCTAGGACAGACATCCTATCTTCAGCCAAAGGTGCAGGTATGTCGATTATTCTATCAATTATCAATGTTCTTTCAAATGTTGAGACACCGCCAGGAGAAATAATTACCATTGTAGTCTCTCCTATGACGCGGTAACAGTAAGGTAAACTTTGAACACCTCTTTCCTTATCTGAATCTCCACCAGATGCAGAAACTTGATCTTGTTCATCAGTTGACATTGTTAATTTATCTAGATGGAAATTTGTTGATTCAGGCTTCAAATATATGTTATATCCTTCAATGTTTAATGGTTCATCTATAGAATAATATGCCAATAATGTTGTTTCCATCTGGGATGAAAACAATTCTTCAGTATCGTCTAGGGTTGAATCAATCCATTGATGTTGTTCAAGGACCCGCATGGCAGTAGCCTCTGCAGTAGTTGAAATCACGAGTTGATTCGATTCAGCTAATTCTTCAACCAATTCGATTTCTAGTTCACTAATTTTTGTTTCAATAGTAGTTTCTTGAATGTCCCTTTGAATAGCGACGGTAAACCCAGTCATTATTACTAATAATATGGCGATTAAAGAGAAAGGGACCCTAGCATATTCATCATTTAGCAGAGTATCTTTTTCTTCACGCTGCATTTTTTCACCTCAATTTAACGCTGGTCAGATAACTCACTTCCCCATCTACCCTATGCGTCCTCCTAGTAATATCTAATACCTTAGCATTTCCCATATCAAATATCCAAGGTTCACCATTTTCAAGGTTTTCATCACAATAGGATATTTGTTCAGAAGTTAGTCCAAAATCTTCGGGATCTTGAGTAGATGAGCATTCTTCAACTAACCAACCATGTATGTCTCCATGTACATTAGCCATGGAGCGCATTTTTCCTGAAGAATCAGTAATTACTATTGTATCACTGAAAAATAGTAATTGATATTCATCCCCGCCAATAGTTTGAGGATAATGAATGCCAGCAATATTAGGTGAAGAATCATCAAAAACTAGAGCGATAGAAACATTCCCTGGGCTGGAATTGACTTCTGAAAGGGTGTTCGCAATTCCTTCCACAACTACATCATAATTACGTTGTTCTGCTGCTTCATTGGTAGTATCTACTACCATTAGCATTAGGGATAGCATTAGCAATGCAGCCAAGGTGAGTGCACCTTTTGATGACAGGAAATCAAGCATTATCAATCACCTCGACACAAATAAATCTCAATTCAATACCATCTGAGCCACCACAAGGTGTTGATGAATCGGTAATTGTAGAATCCACCAAACTTAATTTTAGAGTTATTTCTCTGTTTGATGTGATGTCTTCAATCATTATTGAACCAGATTCATGAGCCATTAAAGGAATTCTTTGTTCTGAATTCATTATCATATTAGGTCCGCCGTTAATTGAATAATCCAATAAATATGCTTTGAAACCTTCAGGCCCGCGTAGATCGGCACCAATTCTAATGTGGTCAATCCTTGCACCTCCAGAAGGTGTAATTTCCATATTATATTGTAATGAGGATGTATATCCTCCTGCTTGTGATGAATAAACAACAAGCGCCACTTCATTTAATCTGTCTAAATTATATTCTACATCAACTCTTGTAGAATTTTGACTGTAATTATTCAGAGACTCAAATGCTAAAGGGCTCACTAATAACACAATTGTCATTGCAATCATGAGACTCAAAGGAATTCCCTGAACAGCTCCCTTTTCATTTGAAATCAATTCTCTGTCACGAATCATTTCAATACCTCAGGCAATTGTTGCTTTTGCTAACCATGCTGTCAATGCAAAGACCATGTAACCAACTAGTAGAGCGGTCCCCGTAGAATATCTTCTTTCTAACAAATCCTCGCCGGATTTTATTGATGATGTAAAATAGGCAATTACTACGGTTAAAAACATCAAATAAAATCCAATAATGGCAAGAAATTGCCAAGGTTGAATCCCCGGTGGAATTGGGCACCCTTGCTCATCTACTCTACCTCCTTCTTCAGGGCAATTATCTCTGCTATCTGCAATGTTGTCAAAATCTCTGTCAGGTTCACTAGGATTCCCACTAAGTGAACCAGCATCTGCTGAAAATGCACCAACAGGAATTTGAGTGGATACATTGGCAACTAAGAAGAATATTGCACAGGTAACTCCTAGAACTAAAGGTGCGAAGAAGCGCGCCGTAGTTTCCATCATTGACATTGTTTCTCCTAGTTTCATTCTTACATCTTGTTCCAGTGAACGTAAATCTCTGATATATCCAGACACTCCCATGATAGCCCTTCCAGCAGTAACAGAATCTTTACTAGAAACATCAACGACTGTTTGCATTGAGGCTTTCACTGTTTTTGAAGGATATTTGTCTAACAAACCATCTGAACCAAATAGTGATTCATTCAATGATGCACTTGATATTTGAGTACGGTGAGAAATTTGTCCCATCAAATCGCCAGTTTTTGATGACTCACCCATAGATTTCCCCACATCTCGTATTGCTCTTTCAACTGGTTTCCCTTCTGCAATCCTACTTCCTAATTGAAATAATGCATCAGGAAATTCATCTTCAATGGATATTATATCTTTACGATTTTTCATCCTTTTATTTGTTCCAGAAAGCGTGATTATTGAAGTCGGCAAGATAAATGCTCCGAGAATTATTATTGTTGCAAGGTATTGTGCACCATCTCCATCAGATGTCCATTTCAATATTCCAATTGCGAACAAAATTATTGATGATAATATTGCAACAATCCATGTCCCCGCAATGAATCTCTTACTTCGGTGGTCAGGTATTACTGGTGGGGGTGTAGTTCCAGGCCTGTTTCCAACAACCCACCATGAATAACCAAGGATTAGGCACGGGAAGATAATGTCGAATAACAAGAGTATTTCAAAGACAGAAAGTCCATCGGAACTAGACATTGATGATGCCATCGGAAGCATTGCCCCTAGAATCAAAGGAAGCATAACTCCAAGTCCAAACAATACCATAGCAGGCGCAGATAAGGTATTGGCATATTCTTCAATATGATACCTAGAACCATTTGTGACAGTTTCACTTGCTTTGTCTAATGCTTGTTTACGACCTTCTTCAGAACTTTCTAACTGAGCCGCTCGGATTCCATATAATCCACGTTTAAATTGTTCAAATTCTGGAACAGCACCCCATTCATCAGCAAATGCTAGAAGTGATTGTTCTACAGTGTCATATTTTCTTAAATATACATCCCATAGTACTTTTCGTAAACTGCTAGCCATAGGTCCTTCAGCGTTCTCGGCTGCAAATTCAATAGCCCGATCTAAAGAGGGATTTAATCGCATTGAAATTACTAGGTAATTTACTATTTCAGGAAGTCTACCTAGGGTCGCTGTTCTTTGCCTTTTTTCTAGAATCATTGGATAATTTCCAATCCATCCCGCAATAATAAACGGAATCAATACAAGAGGGAATCCAGCATATATGATGATAGAAAATAACCCATCTTCAGCATTTGATAATATTGTGATAAATATCAATGCCCAAATAAAACAGATAACGAAAGACAATCCGGAAGTAATTAGCGCACTGATATTCACTTGATGTGGTTGTAATCCTAATGAGGTGAATTTCAATGCTCTTTGCAATTCTTCACTAGCATTTTCATCTTGTTCTAAACACCATTTTTCAGAGAATATTTTACCTGCCAATCTCTCCATGAGATTAGCCCATTTAGTAAATATTTTTTCTGACAATTTATCACCTCATTGGTTATTCATTGGGCAAATTTTCAAGGCCGACCCCCGCGTATGACAAATCAATATTATCGAGATTTACTTCCGGTACAAGCCCTCCAAACCAAGATATCCAACGACTTAGTAGTTCAGTATGATTTAGTCCTCCAGTTTCTTCAACAATTGTTGTTGATAGGCCCCAAAATGCATTATTTGTTTGAACTAACCATTCAGCACTGGTGAGTTCCTTATCTGTCATCTCATTTCCTTCATTTAGGATTTTGCGAATAATTGCTCTAACTCCTATATTTCTCATTGCATCGTTATAATTTACATTTTGATTCTTTGCCACAGATGAAATTAGTTCACTAGTTCCCTGGCCCCTTGTTGAATCCCACATTATTGTTGTAGGAATTAGTTCATCACAAGCAGGGTCATATGATAGCAAATCATTGAATCCAACTTCAATATCTTCAGATTTAAGGTCAACATTAGATTTGCAAACTTCTGCAATTTGCACTACTCTTCGCAATTGTTTTTGTTGACCCATAGGGCGAGAAAGACCTGCAATTATGACTAAATCGGTTGCCAGGAAAGAAACAGGTTCAATTCCCATATCTGAGGTAACTCTCTCGTATACTGATTGTGCCGAATCTGCGTGAAATGTCCCAAGAACTGATGACCCAGCAGTGCCAGCCCTCATGGCTTCATACAAGGTCCTTGCTTCTTGCCCACGTACTTCACCCATTACTATAGCCGATTCTCCAAGTCTGAGTGAGACCCTCAATGCATCATCAGCTGACATTTGGCTGCCCCCCTCACCTACAGAGCCAGAAACAAACATTGGCTGAATTTTATAACCAAGGGATTGCATTTCATTAACTGGCAATTCTAAGGTATCTTCAATGGTCAAAATACGTTGAGACTGGGGGAATTCTAACATTACAGCCGAGAGCATGGAAGATTTTCCTGCCCCCCTACTGCCAGCGACTAACATTGTAGAGCGTCCATCTATTAGAAATGAAATTAGCCCTGCTGTTAATGGATTCATTGAACGCAAACCGATTAATTTAGGCAGTGTCCATGTATCTGATCCATGTCTACGAAGTGCCATAGCAACTCCTCCGGGAGAAAGTGGTGAACCAATTACAGTAACACGCGTACGGAATTCTAGTAAGTCACTTTCCAACACGGGATTTGCTTCAGAAAAAGGTCTGCCTGATTCATATCGAAATCTTGAGAGTAATGAATCAGCATCACCCTCTCCAAGTATGATATTTGTAAGACATTTATCATGAATATGTGTTCTTACTTCAGGCGGCATATGCCTAGTAGAAAACGTTAGGTGAATCGGATTTTTCGAAGCAGGGGCATCTACATAGATGTCCTCAATATTATCATCTAATAGTAAGTATTCAATTAATCCTAATCCAGTAGTATATCTAGCCAATATCTTGGATAATAATAGAATCCGCTCATTTCTACTTTCTCTTGAAAATACTTCATTCACACGGAGGAAGCCCTTTTTTTCTGATATTCGTTCAATAATTTCATTTGCTCTTTTTTCCACATAATGCCTAGTTTGATCCATTCTCGAAAGACTCATTTGCTGGGGTGTTTCATCCATTAGGGTCTTCCTAGCTTCTTCAATAAGGTAAGTTTCATGCTCAGATAAGTGATAAGGGTCGGGAATTATTTTGTAATAAGTTGCAGTAGTATTAGGTAATTTCACCAATTCTACTGTACACCCATCTCTAGGATGAGGGCCAGAATCCTCAATTCTATAGGTGTGAAGGATATTTCTTCTATATTCATTTTCAGTCCTCATGCCTGGGGGCAATGACATGTCTACCCAAGATGTTGCAAAACCCGGCCTAACCCTGTGGTTTCGTTCAAAAAGTGGCCGTGGCGTTCTTCTAGTTGCACCCCAAGGATTGATGAAACGGGCAAGGGCATCTCTAAATTGTGTAGGTTCTAGTCTTCCGTCTTTTGAATAACCAGTACTAATATTGGTGGCAACATGCTGTTCTTTCGGCGGCGGTGGTATATGCGCATCAGTATCAGGGGCGATAATCCTAATTCTTGTGTTTTCTTCATTTGTCATTACATAACCACCTATAGCCGGATTTTCCTCGAATCAGATATGATAAAGAGAGCCTCTTTTCGTGAAAAACTTTCCAAGTCAACCATCTCATTGAATATGTTCATCATTTCTTCGTGTGTTCTTCCTCTACACCTTTGACAATAAGGGCTTTTATCCATATGATGTGATAACGAATTTAAAATTTCTGAAAGTAGTAATGGCGTACCTTTGACCGTGCTAGAATCTGAAGAGAATTGCTGAGAAAGATTCTCCCTCAATGAATTAAAAATAGCAGCAGGTTTTAGTGGGCATTTCCCACATTTTAATTGTGGTGCAGAACTATCTGGAATAAGAGGAGACATAGGGTCATTACCTGCGCATCGTTCTAATAATGTGTCTAAATCTAGCATTTTTTTGAGAAAAATCATCATTCCTCCTACTAAATGATATAGTCTCATATCTTTAATTACTATACTTGACACAGTTGGTTGTTCTTTCAACGTCATGATTAAGCGAATTAAGATGTTTCCGTGCAATAAATCAAATTTTTCCCCATCTTTAGCATGTGATGTATGTCTCCAATCAATGGTCATTATCAAATCATCGCCATCTGTATCAAGTTGATATTTGTATGGTTTATGTTCCATTTGCAAGCCTCCTTAACATTCATTGTTATCCAATATTGTATTTTTATCAAAAGATTGAGCCTTATCTTGATCCATCATTACAATTAGGTTTTGATTTTGACAATCAATAGCAACAAGTGTAATTGCAATTTTTCCATTATTGATTGGTGGAATATATGGCCCATCTGCCTGAGCATTTGTAATATTCAATTCATGATGCCCGGGGGTAAGAGTCCCAAAAATTGACCTGCCATTGGTTAATTCAATCCTAAAGGTTGATGAGAACGGATCATCATCATTACTAAAATCTCCTCCAATTTTAAGTTCTGATACTGAAACAGTTTCAGTATAAGGCAATTCAAGAACATAATGAATTATAGTTCCACTTCCCGATGAAGAAGTGGCTAATGCTACCTCGCCTAGTGAATCCATTTCTTCAGTCAATTGCTTTTGCATGTTTAATTCAGAAATTTTTGTTATGCCAGAAGTGGCAATCGAAACAGTTCCAGCCAATAACAAAACCATGATTAAGAGTCGGAATGGTATATCTTCTACAGCGCCATTTGTATCGTCAACAAGATGGTACATGGACATACCTCAAATGGTTGGTGCATCTTATCGTGAATAATGATTGCGCACCAATAATGAATGGCAGAAAGGATTATTGCTTAGTACTCAATGCCCAATCTCATGAAAAACAAAGTATCATCTTCAAGTGCACGCCGATTAATGGATGATGAGCATGCAGATGTATTAGGGATGCCACTTCACCTTGCAATTCTAATTATTATAGCAGGTTTGAGTTTGGTTACAATAATTGGTTGGGTGATTGGCACCCCAGCTCAAAAAATATTGTACCTAAGTATTCACGATCCAGCTTCGCCCGGTGAGGATTTAGATTTCGTTGATGAAGGCACTGATTCGGTAATGATTAAGGTTGTTGATGCAGATGAAGATGGTGTCAAAGGTGTTGGATTGAAAGTTAGCGGTTGTGGTGCTACTTGGAACCAGGGCAATAATGTTGTCACCCACGTTGTTACGGGAGACGATGGTACCGTCACTGCTGATTTGGTAACTAGCACGAGCAGTTCTACCTGTGATGTAACAATTACTGCATTTAAGGCCGATTGGCCTTCCCAAACCATGACTGTCATAGTTATTGGAAGCTAAAATTAGTGGTTCGGCCGAGATTTGAAATCGCGGCCTTTACAATGCCAATGTAGCATTATTCCACTTGGTTTACCGGCCACTTCTCTTTAAGCCTGACCAACCGACCGAGGCGTTGTGGACCCTCCTCCATTCCCAACTGAGTTACTCGCCACACTCTCTTCCCGTTTGACGGAGGAGGGTCCACTTCTCCTGAATCTGGATATGTGCAAACCATGAACATGGATGACATGGGCGACATGGAATAATCACCATATACTCACCCTTAGGAAATTTGTATGGGTACCCATGCAACACCATTCTTAGATTAAAATGTCTATTTTTCAACCCCGATG
>CAZMPT010000015.1:0-3391 GCA_964568285.1 uncultured archaeon
ATGTGCCCTTACTGTTCTAAAAAAGTATGAGCAAGTGGTTTTTTGCAGTAGATAGAGGTGGTACATTTACAGACATAATAGGTCTTAGTCCATCTAATAAGATTCACACGTCCAAGATTCTTTCAGAGTCTTCATCATATTCAGATCCAGTAGTCGAAGGCATACGCAATATTTTGAATCTATCAGAAAATGATAGACTTCCTTCACATAAGATAGAAAGAATCAGAATAGGTACCACAGTCGCAACCAATGCCTTGCTCGAACGAAAAGGTTCCAACACTGCATTATTGATAACACAGGGTTTCGCTGACCTGCTTGAGATTGGCAATCAAGCAAGGCCTGAACTCTTCGATTTATCTATAATCAAGCCAGAGCAGCTGTATTCATCGGTTTTAGAGGTTCGTGAACGTCTTGATGCAAAAGGGAATGTAGTCCAGAATTTAGATGAGATTCGCTTAGAAAAAGATTTGAGAAGTTTGTACAGTTCTGAAACTAAATCGCTTGCAATTGTATTAATGCACTCATGGAAAAACCCTATTCATGAGGATAGATGCTATGATATAGCCAAAAAGGTAGGCTTTGAAAATATATCAATTTCAAGTCGATTAATGCCTATAATCAAGATTGTTGGTCGAGGTCAGACAACAGTTGTGGATTCCTACCTTTATCCAGTCTTAAGAGAATATATTTTGTCACTGAATAGTGAGTTGGGCAATGTTCCTATAGAATTCATGCAAAGTTCAGGTGGATTAACAGATAGTCTGATGTTGACCGGAAAAGATGCAATACTTTCAGGGCCTGCAGGAGGCGCAATAGGTTCTGCATCAGTTGGGCGAATAAACAACTATGATTCCATAATTGGTTTTGATATGGGAGGTACATCGACAGATGTGTCTAGATATGATGGCGATTTTTCTAGGATTATGGAGATAGAAGCTGGGGGAATAAATTTTCAGGCTTCTAGTTTGGACATAAAGACAGTAGCTGCAGGAGGAGGTTCTAAGATATGGTTTGACGGGAGAAAATTGCAAGTCGGTCCTGAATCTTCAGGAGCGATTCCAGGTCCAGTCTGCTATGGACTTGATGGAGACTTGGCGATTACAGATGCTAACTTGATTCTGGGACGCATAAATCCCGATTTCTTTCCGTCAGTCTTTGGTCCAGATCATAATCAAAAATTGAGCATTGAACACACTGAAAAGGAATTTAGAATTCTTTGCTCTAATGTCAATGATAATACTCAAACAAACTTGTCTATAGAGAAACTAGCACTTGGTTTTGTCGATATAGCTAATGAAAAGATGGCCGCTGCAATTAAGGAAATTTCTGTTTCTAGAGGCTATGATGTACGAAATCACGTTCTTGTTTGTTTTGGAGGTGCAGCACCACAACATTGTTGTGGAATTGCTAGAATTCTGGGAATCAAGAAAATAGTCATTCATCCACTTTCTAGTCTTCTCTCTGCATATGGAATAGCAAATGCTGAACAGTTTAGGTATGGCCTCAAGTCTTTGGTCACTAAATTTGATTCTGAATCATACTCAACAGCTATTTCAGAGCTAGAATTGATGCAATCACCGTTGATAGAGGAACTTGAAAACCTTGGTATTTCATCAAGCCATATTACAAGCAATTATTTTCTTGATCTGCGAGTTTTAGGTACAGATAGTTCCATAACAATTCCGGTTTCAGTTATTGACAAAATGCATTCCATGTTCGAAGAAAAACATAGAAATTTATTTGGTTTTTCTCCAGTTGGAGAACTAGAAATTACCAATGTTCGTCTTGAAGTGATAGGCAGTCGTGAAGGAATAGATGAATCGTCTTTGATTTCGGTTTCATCAAAACCAGAGCCAATTGATTATTGCGAAGTATATTTTGACAACCAATTTATGGATTCTCCAATTTATTCTAAAGATTCATTGCCGCAAGGATTTGAATTGCTAGGTCCTTCAATTATTCACGACCCAAATTCAACAGTAGTTATAGACCCTGGTTTCAAGGCCACTATCAATGAATTTGGACATATAATAATAGAGCAAGAAAAACTTTATAATTCACAAATATCAGACGATAAAGATCCCGTTTCTTTGGAAATATTCAGTAACCTTTTCATGAGTGCCGCAGAACAAATGGGCCACACTCTTCAGAATACGGCACACTCGGTAAATATCAAGGAACGCCTCGATTTTTCATGCGCGCTTTTTGATTCTGAAGGCAATCTGGTCGCGAATGCACCTCATGTTCCTGTACATTTAGGCGCTATGGGCGAATCTGTTAAATCAATAATTTTGTCAAATGAAGGAAAAATGAAGGATGGAGACTTTTATTTGATAAATAATCCACACAAAGGAGGTTCACATTTACCTGATCTAACAGTTATAGCTCCAGTTTTCTCCAGTTCTAAAAAACCAATATTTTATGCCGCTAGTCGAGGCCATCATGCAGATATTGGAGGCATAACTCCAGGGTCTATACCTCCCTTTTCTACTACAATTCAAGAAGAAGGGATTGTAATAGACAATTTCTGCATTGTCGATGGTGGGAAGTTGATGGAAAAAGAGTTTGAGAATCTTTTGAAGTCCTCCAAGCATCCCGCTAGAAATATCGAAGAAAGAAAATTCGACATTAATGCCCAGATAGCTGCAGTTCGAAAGGGCATAATGGAAATAGAGTCATTGATTAGCAAGTATAGCCTATCTACAGTTCAGTCTTACATGCAATATATACGAGAAGACTCTGCCGAAGCAATCAGTGATGCTTTGGCAGATTATCTTTCCGATGAGCAAGCAAAAGAGAGCACTTTCGAAGACTTTTTGGATAATGGTTCAAAAATAGCCGTAAGAATTAATATCACAAAAGATCATGAAAGACATCCTCCTTGCCGCGCTATTGTAGATTTTAGTGGTACTTCTCCTCAGATGGAAAATAATCTCAATGCCCCAATCGCAGTTACCAAAGCTGCGGTCCTTTACGCTTTCAGACTTTTAGTAAATAGAAATATTCCCTTAAATTCAGGATGTTTAGATCAGATTGACATAATAATACCTGAAGGTTCTTTGTTAAATCCTGATGAGAACGCAGCTGTTGTTGGTGGTAATGTTGAGACATCTCAGAGGATAACTGATGTTTTGTTGGGTGCCTTAGGAATTGCAGCTGCTTCACAAGGAACAATGAACAACTTTGTTTTTGGCTCTGATGATGACACCGGAAAACAGTATTATGAGACGATAGCTGGTGGTTCAGGTGCGATTGATGGGAGTGATGGAGCGTCTGGTGTTCAGGTACACATGACAAATACAAGATCTACAGATCCTGAAATTCTTGAACACAGATTTGATGAAATCAGACTTGATTCCTTTAGAATTCGCAAAGGATCAGGGGGCCTTGG
>CAZMPT010000015.1:3491-5641 GCA_964568285.1 uncultured archaeon
TTGATGAAATCAGACTTGATTCCTTTAGAATTCGCAAAGGATCAGGGGGCCTTGGGAAAAATAAAGGAGGTAATGGAGTGGTTCGGGAGATTACTTTTTTAGAACCGAGAAAGGTTTCGATAGTATCTGAGAGACGGGTGATACCACCATACGGTATTTCTGGAGGAGAATCAGCTTCTTGTGGTCGTAATTCATTGATAAATGATTCAGGTGAAGAGATTGATTTGGGAGGTAAGTCTGAAATAATTGTTGAATCCGGAGAGAGAATAATAATCAGAACACCAGGTGGTGGAGGATTCGGTTCTGGATGACCTCAATACTTTTATCATAACCATTACATGACAGGAGTGTGGACAGGTTTCGTGTCGTCGCCATAGTCGCTATTCTGATTTTTTCGTCACTTCCAGTTTCAGGATTAGAGTCTACTCCATCAAAGGAAGAATATTTGTCAGAGATTCCTACTGTCAAACAGAATCAATGGAATGAGCTTCCTTGGTGGGAAACTACTACTAGAGACTTGAACAGAAATGGTATTGTTGATTGGTTGGAATCCATTGAATCTGAATATCCAGTGGGAGTTTTGTATGGCCATGAAATAACTGATGAGGATATTGAATTATTGTTAGATTTAGGACTAATTGTTAGATATCAAGTTGATTCGGTCAATGGTTTATTGTTGGGCACAGTATCGTATGAAATGTTTGAAAAAATAAGCAATCTTCCTGGCGTATTAATGGTAGAACCATACGGCCAAGTGGTCTTCTATGGAGATGTACAAACTCCAGCTATTAAGGCTAGTAATTCATCAATCTACCCTGAAGGAGCATGGGATCTTGGTTTTACAGGTAAAGGTTCCAATATTGCTATTGTAGACACAGGTATTGATAATGAACATCCTGGATTGGATGGTAAATTTATAGCTGGTTTTGATGCAGTTTGCACTGATGATATCCTCTGTTTGGCATCACTTCAGGAAGAGGATGGAAGCTTTGATCCCGATGATCAGAATCAGCATGGGACTGCATGTGCAGGAATGGCAACGAGTACAGGTACTTTGCCTAGTGGAGAGCCATCAAACTTTACCGGTGCGGCACCGGATGCTGACTTAGTTGATGTTAGGATTGGGACTGCATTTGGGGCAGGTCCCTTTGAGAATTACATTGTAGAACAAGAATTCTATGAGTCCGCTATGAATGGTTTACAATGGGTTATTGATAACAAGGATACAGCATGGCCCGGTTCTGATAATGAAAGCCATGGAATAGATATCATATCTTTGTCTTGGGGAATAACATCACATGAGGATGGCGGTTCAGACGGGACAGATATGTTTTCTCAGATTCTTGATGAGGCTACATTAGCAGGTATAACCGTGTCTGTTGCCGCAGGTAATAGTGGATCTGATAACGATGGTTTTTCTGGAATGGGTGCATCTAGCCTTTCTGTAACAGTCGGAGCTCTTGATGACAAGAACACTATAGATCGTGCAGATGATGGTATAGCCTCTTATTCAAGCCGGGGTCCACGTAAAGATAACAATAACGGCAATCCATATGATGAGATGAAACCAGATGTTTCAGCTCCAGGAACCAATATTGTTCAGGCAACTGCCTGCGTTTATGAAGAAGGCGGTTGCTATAACCGAGTTCCAGGTCAAGACGCCTCAGATAATGGTTACAGTGGAAGAGGCAGTGGAACATCATATGCCACACCTGCAGTTTCAGGTGTTATTGCGCTGATGATTGAAGCTAATCCCGATTTAGACCCTTTAGCATTAAGGGAAATTTTGAGGCTGACTTCAGAAAGAAAAGAAACATTGTCTTCAGCCGATGGTGAAGGAGTTGAAGACGGGCCGTGGGCAACTTACCCTGAACTTGATCCTTACTGGAATCGTCACTTTGGCTGGGGTATGGTGGATGCTCATGCAGCCGTTAAATCAGCCCTTGCAAATAGAGAAACGGAAAATCTTAATGTTGATTTACAGACCTATATTACCAATCAGGTAAGCGGTACTGACTTTACAACAGTTAGTGGGATATCTTGGGCAAGGACAGGTTCAGTTAGTAAAGTTGAATACAGTTTGGACGGTAAGTTTTGGAGAGAAGCTCAATATGGTTCGTCAACGAACGCTTCTATCTATGTGAACTGGA
>CAZMPT010000015.1:5741-7411 GCA_964568285.1 uncultured archaeon
TATGGTTCGTCAACGAACGCTTCTATCTATGTGAACTGGATAATCTCTCTTGATTCTGAGGAATTGTCATTTGCTGGAGATCATAGTATTTTAGTAAGATCGGTTAGTGAAGACGGCATGCATTCAATTTCAGATAATTCAGAATTTTACGCTTACGGGGAATCCTCAGAAGTGAAAAGTGACCGTATGCTTGCAATTTTGTTTGTAGTCGGAGCTTTGATTTTATCCATTGTCGCAGTTACTGCTTATCGCAAAAAAATATTTTCTAACTACTGATAATCACAGTCATTGCGGTAAGTCTTAAATCAATAACTTGTGTTATAACAATGTGCGTATCCCAATACTTGCTGTAGTAGGCCTAGTTCTGGCATTAGTGGGTGTTGTAGGAAATACGGTTATTTTCCCTACATTTATGGCCACTAGCGGTCAAGAGTTTAATGATCAATTGAGTGTAGATGCCAATGGAGCCGAGTCTTTTGCAGATTACAACTCGGGCGATGAAGTAGTAATCGTTGATGTAATTTCTAGGATGCAATTTGAGGATGGTAAGACCTCCGTTTGGTTGGAGTCAATTGGCAATTCGGATAGTGATTTACGCTTTATTTTTAGTTCGGATTTGATGAATGATTTTGGCGTTGGTTCTAGCGTAATCATAACATTTGAGGTAGTTAGTGCAGGTCAATCTGAATCTGTTACTAACGAATCTATCAACAATCGTTTATCCACAACTAATGAATATATGTTTATTGGTTTGATTGCTATTGGTTTGGCATTGACAGTATATGGTTTTTATTCTTCATTTAGAGGCACCCCTTCTCTTCGACCAAATGTTGTTTCACAGGATGATGAATGGGGTTCTTTCGATGCACCTGCAGCACCTGTGGCGCCTCCGGTAGCTTCACCTATGTCTGCACCCCCCACAATGATGCCACCTAGTGAGGCTGCGATTCCTCAACAACCAGCTGCCTTTCCTCCTTCTGCACAAGTACCGACACCAGCTGCAGTTCCTACAACTATGACAATAACTGTTCCTCCCGGAGTAGTTCCGGGTCAAGTACTGACAGTCACAATGCCCAATGGTCAAGTTGTCAATGTTCAAGTTCCTCCTGGCTGTGCGTCAGGTTCTCAATTCACAATATCGGTGACACAATGAAGGAAAAATTACGAAAGTTTGGTTCGATGGCCATTATAGGCCTGCTTGTATTCTCAGGTTGTTTAGATCTGGGTTCAGAGGAAGCTATCGGAGATAATCTTAATCCTCAGGCCGATGTGAATGTAACGTCAGGTCAAACAGTTGTTGATTTGGGTTCTTCAATACAATTTGATGCATCAGATTCAGAAGATGAGGATGGAAGTATCAAATCATACAGTTGGGATTTTGGTGATGGTAGTACAGGAACTAATTCAATGGAGATTCACAAGTATATGGTTCCAGGAGATTACATTGTTTCATTGTCTGTTACAGACAATAAAGGAGCTGTTGGGAACAATGATCGTAAGTTGACTTATATCACAGTTTTACATCCCGAAGTCTCAGATTCCTCTTCAACGCCTCATGCAATAATATCAGTTAAAGCGTCTGTCATTGTTCCAGGAACAGAAATCGAGTTCAACGGCGCAGGATCATGGTCTTATCTGGATGGTTCTGCATCTACTGATGAGATTACATC
>CAZMPT010000015.1:7511-16502 GCA_964568285.1 uncultured archaeon
GTTGGAAACTATGTTGTTGCTTTGACAGTTACCAATAGCAATGGTTTGACTGATACAGTTTATAGAACAATTAGGGTTATACCTAAGGAAATTTCATCAGAGGGTTCGGCTAATCCAGATGTTTTAACGTCAGTTTCGATAGGAGATCCAGTTACTTTGGATCCCGCAGAGGCATATGATACGGCTAGTGGTGCAGTTCTGACGAATGCCTATGAAACTCTAGTTTTCTACGATCGTGAACGTACGGACAAACTAATCCCAATTCTTGCGGAAGAGCTTCCAACTGTTCAGAACGGAGGAATATCTAATGAAGGAATGACTTACACATTCAAGATACGACAGGGCGTTACTTTCCACGATGAATCACCTATGGATGCAGATGATGTTGTTTTCTCTATAAATCGATTGATAACTATGGATTTGGCGGCAGGTCCGGCTTGGATGTATACTGAACTTCTTGATAAGACTGATGAAAACGGTGATGGTATTGCAGATAGCATAGTGAAAATCGATCAATATACGGTTCAATTCAATTTGAATCAATCGGCCCCACGTTTCTTGGCTATAATGGCATACAATGGAGCTTCAATATTGTCACAGGAGTGGGTCTCCAAACAGGGTTGCTCAGTACCAATACCTGGCGTTGAATGCTTAGGAATAAACGACAAGGTTATGGGTACTGGACCCTATATGATGAATGAGGCTTATGGTGGCAAATGGGTTAGGGAACAGTATGTTCTAATGCAATATTATCCTGGATATTGGAGAGGGTGGGCTCCTTCTGAGCGTCAGTCATATGGATTCCCTGAAGGATATATCAAGACGATTTTAATCAAAAAGAACAACGACCAACAGTCTCGAACACTTGAACTTAGATCAGGAGAAGCTGATTTTGCTTACATTGAACCAAATTCTAGAGAAGATGTTTTAGGATATGAAGGTATAGAATACGTAGGTCAACTAAAATCTTTGAGTATGGGATTCATAGGCTTTAATCATGCAATAGCTAATCATGAGGAAACTGCACCTTCTAGTGATTTCTTTGCTAACGAAGACATCCGACGTGCATTCTGTTATTCTTTCAATTATGACGATTACATAAACAACATAATTGATGGATTTGGAACTAGACCAACAGGACCTATACCAGATGGTTTGTTAGGATTTGATGCTAATGGTCCACAATACAATTTTGATCCCACTATGGCGGAGCAGCATTTCCGTGACGCAGGAGTATGGGACGATGGCTTTCAATTAACAGCATTTTACAATTCAGGTAATGATGTTAGGATGGATGCTCTCTTGATGTTAGAAAACAATGTCGAATCCATGAATCCCAATTTTGAAATTGAGGTTCAGGGGCTTGAATGGCCAGATTATCTTGACAAGTTAAGAGCACAAGAACTTCCCCTTTTCTTCTTAGGATGGGCGCCGGACTATGCAGATCCACATAATTATGCACATCCATTCTTGCACAGTGATGGTCACTTTCCACACTACCTAGGATTCCATGATGATGAGATAGATGAACTGATAATGGATGCGGCAAAAGAATCGGATGCATCTATCAGGGAAGGTATGTATTCCGAACTTGCTTACTTGGAACACGATAAAGCATTGTATATCTGGTGTAGTCAAGGCATAGGTTATCATTTCGAGAGAGATTGGGTCAATGGTTGGTATCATAACATGATGCACAGTCTTTTGTATTATACACTTAGCAAGGATTAATAGACAATAGAAATCCTATATTTGGACTCAATTTTATATAATCCCTAAGTCTGAATGGGCTGGTGCCTTTCAGGTACAAGGTGTGTTAACATGAGAAAAACTTACACGAAGATGAGTTCGATGGTCATTATTGGCCTGATGATTCTCTCAGGATGTGTTGAGGACGACGTTGTTGAACAGATAGAAAAAGGTGACCCAGTGGCAATGATTAAAGTCGCTGGTAGCACTGGTTTCGAGCAGTTTGTTAGAGTAACTGCTGGAGACACTGTTGAGTTTGATGGTAGTGCTTCAACAGATATTGATGGAACAATAGAGTCCTACGATTGGACCTTTGGAGATGGCGAAAGTGCCAGCGGAGCTACAGTTTCCCACACTTATTCTGTTTCTGGTGACTACATGGTCACACTTACAGTTACAGATGACAGTGGAGCCACTGATGAAGACGGTGCAGTGGTTGTTGTTGAGGATCCTCCAGTAGAAGAGATTCCAGACAAGACCGTAGTAGTAGTCAATGCCGATATCTGGGCAGATACAGATGAGATAGAAGCTGGACTGGAAATGTATTTTGATTGCTTTGATTCAAGTATAACCACTGTTGAAAATGGTGAGAAGACATGGGGAAATATTTCTCACGCTACATGTACTTGGGATTTTGGTGACGGATCTGACCCAGTAATTCAGAGTGGAGATGAAGTTTGGGATGGACTTTTACATGAATACAGTACTTTTGAGGATGAAGATTATGGCGAGTATTTCGTATGGCTCACTGTATCCTACACTACTGCAGATGGTGACACCTATTCAGATGATGATGGTATGACAGTGTATGTCTACGAACCTGAAGATCCACTTGATAAGTGGGTTAATAGGCCAGACACTTTCACAACTACATCAATTGGAGACCCAGCTTCACTTGATCCAGCCCATGCTTATGATACAGCTAGTGGTGAGGTCATACAGAATGTATACCAGCAATTATTCTGGTACGACAAGGAGCGAACAGATTATTTGCTTCCTGTTCTTGCAGCGGAAGTACCAACTAAAGCTAATGGTGGTTTATCAGAAGATGGTCTGAACTATACAGTCAAGATAAGAGAGGGTGTAAAATTCCATGACGGTTCAGAAATGACAGCAGATGATGTTGTATTTTCTATAAGCAGAATTCTGATTATGGATCTTGGAGATGGACCTGCTTGGATGTACTGGGAGATGTTCGGTAATGAGGATGCTAACAACGATTCAGTTGTGGACAGTATAACCAAAGTAGATGACTACACAGTTAAGTTCACGTTGAATGCACCAGCACCTTTCCCAGCCATTATGGCTTATACTGGTGGAGCAATCGTTTCTAAGGCTTTCATGGAAGGCCATGGATGTGGAACTCCTGAAGCTGGTGTAGAATGTGAAGAAGTAGAAAAGGGACGCGACTGCACAGACGGCTGGAATACTACAGATTGCCCAATGATGGGAACTGGACCTTATATGTTCAGTAAGTGGGAAGACGGTCAGTATGTATTGTTGAAACATTTCCCAGATTACTGGGAAAATGATGGCAATGCTTGGGATTCAGATTACAGAAAATCCAAGGGTCTACCAGGTGGACACATCAAGAACGTGTTCATCAGAACTAACACTGATAAGGATTCACGAATCCTCGAGTTCCTTAACGGTGAGGCAGACTTTGCCTACGTACCAATCGCAGACAGAGAAACAGTTGAAGGTAAAGATGGTATCCGAACAATAGAGGGTTACCCAACTTTCAACATGGGATTCATTGGTTTCAACTTCAATATTCAGTATGACTGGGCTAACACTACAGCAGATGATCCAGGACCAGCACCAAGTGCAGATTTCTTTTCAGATCCAAATATCAGATTGGCATTCTGTAACGCTTGGCCTTATGCAGATTTCATAGAGTCTGAATTGGATGGAAGTGCAATTCAACCTAGAGGACCAATTCCTGCAGGTATGCTAGGATATCCTGAAGATGGACCACAATTCCATTTGGATCTTGAAGCAGCTGAAAATTACTTCAAAGAGACAGAATATTGGGATACAGGTTTCGAGATGACTCTCTACTACAATACCGGAAACACAGCTCGTGAGAACGGTCTCTTGTGGTTAGAGAACAACATAGAGGAAATGAATCCAAAATTCTCAATTGAGGTTCAAGGACTTGAATGGCCAGACTATCTTGACAAATTGTATGGTGGGGAGACACCTTTGTTCTTCCTTGGATGGGCCCCAGATTATGCTGACCCACACGACTATGCACATCCATTCCTGCACAGTGAAGGACTGTTCGCACATTATTTCACAGGATATCACAATGCAGATATTGATGCCTTGATAGACGCAGCTGTAAGTTCTGATGACACAGATGAGAGAGAAGATCTATATGCCCAAGTTGCAGATCTTGAGCATGAGGATCCAGCCTTTATCTGGACCCATCAGGGAATAACCTTCCACGTAGAACGTGACTGGGTACAAGGATATTATTCTAATCCTATGCACTCAGGTCCTTACTACTACGACCTAGCGAAGGGATATACAGGATAAGGGAAAATATGGAATGGGAGCCCCTACGGGGCTCCTAACGTATTTAACAGCCAATCTTTAGCCAGCCGTGAAGCTTTGGTTCTATGTAGTTCGGAGATTAGCCCTGACTGTACCAGTTTTGCTTGGTGTCACCCTGATTACATTCTCTCTGTCAACCATGATGGGAGATCCTGCAGCTCCCTACATGACGGAGAAGACTACACCTGATCAACGGGAAAAGATAATCGAACAACATAATTTGGATGCGCCTCTTCCAGAAAGATATGTTACATATCTTAGTAACCTGCTTCATGGAGAGTGGGGTTTTTCCAAGACAATCAATATGGATGTTTCGGAAGCTGTAAAGCAACGATTTGCGGCTACTCTAGAGTTATCGATTTTAGCGTTCATAATTGCTGTTGCTACGGCAATTCCTTTGGGAATATTCGCCTCGGTTAGACACAATAGGTGGCAGGATCATGGCGTTCGGTTGTTTGCGTTAATAGGTTCTGCAGTTCCTATTTTCTGGTTCGCACTGGTTCTCAAGTATGTCTTCGCTTTCAAGTATGGTTCAATAACGGGACTTCCATTGGGATATAGGTTTGACGCATTTCTTTGGGAGCTTGATGATCCTATAGAAAGGCCGACAAATTTATTGTTACTTGATTCAATATTAGCAGGCTCTTGGCTTCATTTCAAAGATATTTTCATGCATATGGTACTTCCTGCAACCACTCTTGGCTATGCATCAATGGCTACTACGATTCGTTTGATGCGTGGGAATATGCTTGATGTTTTAGGACAAGATTACGTAAGAACAGCAAAAGCAAAGGGTTTGTCATCAACAAAGGTGACTATCGGTCATGCTTCTAAGAATGCAATGATACCTACTGTTACACTGTTAGGCATGGGCTTTGCAGGTCTTCTAAATGGTTCTGTATTGACAGAAACCATATTTCAGTGGCCAGGTCTTGGCTTGTGGACCATTCAGGCAATGCGTAATCTGGATGTTTCAGCAATTCTGGGTTTGGTTATATTTTCGGCAGTTCTGACAATACTTGCTAATTTGTTGGTAGATATTGCTTATGCGTATCTTGATCCACGTGTAGATTTGGGAAGTAGTGTTAGCACTGGAGAAATCGGCATTGTCGCACTTTCCTTTGCTTTCTTGGGAGCTGCCTACGCTGATCTTGCTCTTGGATTGACAATGTTGAACATATTGGAAATTCTGTTCTGGCTTGGTTTGATCTGTGGCCTTGTTTATTTCCTTGCGATTAAGCGTGTTGTTACCGAAGTTTCAGATTTGTGGGCTCCAGCTCTACTGTTTGGGACAGCGATAGTAGTGATGAGTATTTTCAAGAGCCCAGATAGCAATTCTGACTTACTTCGCTTAGTTCCCGATTTTTCACAATTGGTGTTGTTTATGCTGGCTATTTGGATTTTCTCTATAGCTATGAATTGGTCTGAGTTTCAGTCTAGCCTTGAACCAAGACTGGAAGAATGGAAACGAATGTCACATCAGTTCTTTCGCAATCCTTTAGCAGTTTTTGGTTTAGTGATAGTAACTCTACTTCTTCTGATGGCATTGTTGGCTCCTGTTCTAGCGCCACCTACTGAGGCACAACTCGTGAGAGATGATTCCGATGATCCATGGGATGGACCTATGAGAATGGAGGAAAATTTCCAGTATAATCATGATCTTCAGCCACCTTGTATCAAATGGTTATCTTTCCATCCACTTGAAGACTGTACAGGAGAACGGGGTGAAGAAGATGGGTTCATTCTTGGGAGCACCAACAAGGGTTATGACATATACTATGGAATAGTTTGGGGAAGTCGTACTTCACTTGATGTGGCAGTGAAGGTTGTTTTCACAGGCACGTTCATTGCAGTGGTTATTGGCGTTATATCTGGATACTATGGCGGTCGTGTAGACGAGATTGTGATGCGTATAACAGATGTTTTTCTGGCCATACCAGGTTTGGTTCTGGCTCTCGCCATAATAGCTGTCACAGATGATCCCTCTATTTCGAATCTGATGTACGCTTTGATTATAGTGTGGTGGCCTGGTTTTACTCGGATTATTAGAGCCGAGGCTTTGAGAATTAGAAAATTACCTTATGTTGAAGCTGCAAGAGCGGCTGGGGCATCTGATTTTAGATTGATTTTTGTGCATGTTCTTCCAAATTGTATCACTTCGATTATTGTTATTGCGACAATGGATATGGGAGGTATTGTCCTTTCTTTGGCAGGTCTCGGTTTCCTTGGTTTCGGTGGTGGTCCGGATCTTGCCGAATGGGGGAAATTGGTTTCATATGGTCAAGAACATTTACTTGCTGGCGAGACCTGGGCATTCTTCTATCCTGGACTTTTCATTGCTCTATGGGCGCTTGGATTCTACCTACTGGGTGACGGCTTTCGAGATATTCTCGATCCGAGGCAGAGGGACTGATGCTGGAAATAAACAACCTTAGGACCCGTTTCAACACCTATGATGGTGTTGTCAAAGCACTTGAGGGTGTAAACCTAGAGGTCAAGGAAGGAGAGATATTTGGTATAGTGGGAGAGACAGGGTGTGGCAAGTCAGTTACCAGTTATTCATTGATGCAACTTCTTCCTAGGACTGCTGAAGTAGTTGGCGGTAAAATGTCTCTTGATGGAGAGGATATTACACATGCCAGTGACAACCGTATGCGTGAGATAAGAGGCGGTGAGATTGGCATGATATTCCAGGATCCACTTTCAGCTTTGAATCCAGTTATGAAAGTTAAGGACCAGATTTCCGAAGTTATCAATCTGCACCAAAAAGAAGAGCTTCAAAAGAGAACTGCTGAAGTAGATTCAGGAAATGAAAGAAATCCATACATTTTATGGTCCATAATCCTAGTATCAATGATATCATTGTTTTCTTTCTTGAAAATGGATGACTCATTCACAGATACCCTTGCTCAGCTTCTTTTTGTAGGATCAATTATTGGTTATGTTCTCTTACCTGAAACTAGTTCAGTTTCCCACAGTGCACGTACTGCAGTTGCGATGATGGACATGGTCGTTGAATCCTTGCAACAGGTCAGACTTCCCAATCCTTCACAGGTGGCTAATTCCTATCCACATGAACTTAGTGGAGGTATGCAACAAAGAGTCATGATTGCAATGGCTCTTGCTGGCCGTCCACGACTACTCATTGCAGATGAACCTACTACTGCATTAGATGTAACTATTCAGAGCCAGATTTTGGATCTTCTCAAGAAATTACAGAAGGAGACAGGTATGACAATTGTGATGATAACTCATGATTTAGGAGTTGTAGCTGAACTATGCGATCGTGTGGCAGTCATGTATGCAGGAACTGTGGTGGAAACAGGCCCTGCATCTGAAATATTCACGAGTCCTAGACATCCCTACACCAGGGGCCTTCTATCTGCACTACCTAGTGAAAGCACAGAATTATCTTCAATAGGTGGTAGTGTTCCAGATCTTTTAGACCCTCCTAGCGGATGCAGATTCAATCCCAGATGTCCTATCGCCAAAGAGCATTGTTCTGAGGATGTGCCTCTGTTAGAAGGCGATGAACTGAAGGTAGCTTGTCACGAGGTTAAATCATGAGTTTTATGATTAAGACCAAGTCACTTGCGACTCATTTTCCTATTCACGATTTTTTTGGTAGAGAACTGGGTTTGGTTAAGGCCGTTGATGGTGTTGATATCACTATAGATAAGGGGAGCACTTTTGGAATTGTTGGGGAGAGTGGATGTGGAAAGACTACCTTGGCCCGAACAATACTAGGGCTAGAGAAAAGTACGGATGGGAACATAATTCTTGGATCTGACATGATTGGTCAGGAGGGCATGTTGGAAGAACTTGACAAATCTGGTTTGAGAGAACTGCGGAGAAAGATAGGAGTTGTATTTCAGGATCCAATGGGTGCACTCAATCCTCGAATGCTGGTCAAGGATTTAATCTGTGAACCCATGGTTATCCATGGTCAGAAGAGTGGTATGCGTGAAAGGGCAAAGGAATTGCTGGAAATGGTTGGACTTAATCCAGACCATCTTTACAGATATCCACACCAATTCTCAGGTGGTCAGAGACAGAGAATAGTGATAGCACGTGCGTTAGCTCTTGAGCCAAGTATGCTTATTCTCGATGAGCCTACTTCCGCCCTCGATGTTTCTGTACAATCACAGATTCTCAATCTTTTGAAAGATTTGCAAAAGAAGTTAGGCCTAACCTATGTTTTCATTTCTCATGATCTTTCAGTCATAAGGCACATGTGCAATCGTGTTGCTGTCATGTATTTGGGTAAGATAGTCGAAGAGTCAGAGGCCGAGGCACTTTTCACGAATCCATTACATCCCTATACTCAGGCTCTGGTATCAGCTATACCTTCTCTCGATCCCGAAAAAAGAAGCGAGAGGATTGTTCTGGAGGGAGACGTTCCATCACCTGCAGATCCTCCAAGTGGCTGTCACTTTCATCCTCGATGTCCGATAGCAGAGAGCAAATGTTCAAGTGATTATCCTGACTTCCGTGAAATAAACAAAGGATGTCATACAGCTTGCCATTTAGTAAAATTAGGTGATGACCAATGAGTCAGGCACCGATATCAAGATTAATTTCCCACATGAAAGCCCATCGTTCTACGATGTGGTTAGCCACTTTATTCTCTGTCTTGAATAAAATATTTGATTTGGCACCACCTTTGTTGATTGGTGCAGCAGT
>CAZMPT010000016.1:0-4404 GCA_964568285.1 uncultured archaeon
GAACAATCGCCCTCAAAGTTTACGTCCTCATCAGCCTGATTGTCTACACTGGCAGGGCTAACTGATACCATAAAAACCTCAGGTTCAGCGGATACTTCTTCAGATACAACTAAGGATAGGGCAAGCAAAAATGCAAAAGATAGTAAGTGTCTCATGTTCACTCCAAATAGACTAAGTTCTGATAGGTTTTAACGCTTGCCTCTTCTTTTATTAGCTTGATCTCTCTTAGAATCTGTATGATGTAATGGGTACATTATCTCTCCCAAACTTGGTAATGGTTTGCCCATTTTAGCTGCAATCATTCTGACTAAAATGTAACCTATTATCGCGCCTAAGGTTACACCAACTACTGGGAAAAAATTCATTCGAAATCCGGTTCAAATTCAGCCTGGAGCTCACTCATAAGTTGATTCAACAAGCCGTCGAAACGTGTACTTCTGTATTCCCTTGGTCCACCCATGTCAGTTTGAACCTTAGCGATGAAGGTCGTATCTTCGATTTCCAATTCAATTCGGCAAATGGATTCTTCCATCTATTGCGGCCGATTCATGGCCATATATAATATTTACATCCTGAATACGCCAAATTTAGAATTATCCAGTGGTGCATTAAGTGAAGTTGATATCCCGAGAGCCAGAATCATGCGTGTATCTAGTGGATCTATTATGCCATCATCCCACAAACGTGCTGTAGAATAGTAAGGTGCACCTTCAGTATCATATTTCTCCAGAATAGGCTTTCGAAGACTGTCAATCTCTGATTTCTTCATTTTCTTTCCCTTCTTTAAGAATTGTTCTTGTTTAACTGTCGACAGAACATCAGCAGCTTGTTCACCTCCCATAACTGAAATTCGAGCATTTGGCCACATCCAAAGCTGCCTTGGCTGATAGGCACGGCCACACATGCCATAGTTCCCTGCTCCAAATGAACCTCCAATTATAACTGTGAACTTAGGTACTCTAGCATTGGAAACAGCCATTACCATCTTTGCACCATCTTTGGCTATCCCTCCGGCCTCGTAGTCTTTACCAACCATAAACCCTACAATGTTCTGAAGAAAAACAATGGGTATCTTCCTCTGACAGCACATTTCTATGAAATGCGTCGCTTTCAAAGATGACTCCGAGAAAAGAACACCATTGTTCGCTATAATTCCAATAGGATAGCCCATTATCCTAGCAAAACCACAGACTATGGTGGGGCCATAATTCGACTTGAACTCATGGAATCTAGAAGCGTCAACTAGACGAGCTATGATTTCTCTTACATCATAAGGCTGCTTAGTATCTGAAGGAATAATTTCGTATATTTCTCTAGGGTCATACAAGGGTTCTTCAGGTTCGGAAATATCTAATTTGGATTTGGAATCGCGATTAAGATTCGAAACGATATCTCGCGCTATCTCTATCGCATGGGAATCATTCAATGCATAATGGTCCGCTACACCGCTCTTCCTAGTATGAACATCAGCACCACCTAGTTCCTCTGAATTTACATCTTCGCCGGTTGCAGCTTTAACAAGTGGCGGTCCTCCAAGAAAGATAGTCCCTTGTTCCTTGACAATGATTGTTTCATCCGACATTGCTGGAACGTAGGCACCTCCTGCAGTGCAAGAGCCCATGACAACTGCTATCTGTGGTATACCCTTGGCTGACATCTGAGCTTGATTGTAGAATATACGGCCAAAGTGCTCTCTATCAGGGAAAACCTCATCTTGCATAGGAAGAAATGCACCTCCTGAATCAACTAGATAAATACAGGGTAGAAAATTCTCCTGAGCAACTTCTTGCGCCCTTAAATGCTTCTTTACAGTAAGTGGATAATAAGTTCCACCTTTAACAGTGGCATCATTAGCTATTATCATAACTTCTCGGCCATTAACAACACCGATACCTGTGACTATTCCAGCTGAGGGAACCTCATCACTATACAAACCATAGGCTGCCAGAGGTGAAAATTCTAGGAATGGAGTGTCGGAATCAATTAATTCCTCTATTCTATCTCTTGCCAGAAGTTTGCCTCTTTCCTGATGCCTCTTTACCATCTCAGGCCGTCCTCCTTTACTATTCTCTAAAATCTTATCCCGGAGAGCCTTAGACAGTGATTCATTGTAATCTCTATTAGAATCCGATTCTTTCCCTCCAGAATTGTGTTTACTCTGAATAATACTCATTCTTCCTCCAATTCAAACATCATCTCGCCTTCTTTTACTTGCCCTCCAGCTTGAACAGAAGTGATTTTTGATATAATACCGTCACGTGGAGATTTAAGACGGTGTTCCATTTTCATAGCCTCCAAAACGATAATGACGTCACCCTCCTTTACACTAGCTCCCGCCTCTGATTTACAGTCAAGCAACTTACCTGTAATAGGACTTAGAACTAAATCCTCCCCTTCTTCCTCCTGAACGAGAGTGCCTGTTCTACGGGGTTGTCTACGCAAAACAAAATTTACGCCGTTGGCAAATACATAAGTCTCGTTCGATTTCTTTTCAGAATAGCAGATATGTCTTTGGCCATCTATGACTATAGCCAAACAGCCATTGCTCAATCTTGTAAACTCACCGTCATAACTATTGTCATCTATACGAAGGCTGAAATTTGAACCTGAACGTCGTAGATTAACCGAATAAGAATTGTTACCAAGAATTATTGTTTCAGACATTATACTCCTTGTCTCCAACTTCCTTTGCTCCACGGAGAATAAGGATCTCTAGAAGATTCCGTTGCAGCCTTTTGAGTGGCTGAACTGGAAGCAAGCATTGCTGCTGCAATAACTTCTGGAGAAAGAGGCGCAAAACCCCATCCAGAAAAATGCTCATTCACAAATTTAGTCGTGAAGGAAGCCTTGCGGTAGGAATCATGACCCATTATATCTCTCAAAAAAGGTTGATTAGTAATCAATCCCATAATAACAAAATTGCTAAGAGCATGCTCCATTCGATTAATAGCTGAATTTCTGCATGAATCCCAAACCACCAATTTAGCCAAAAGAGGATCATAAGCGCTTGACACTTCTTGGCCTTCTATAACTCCAATATCATTCCTAATCCCTGGACCTTCAGGGAGGACTAGTTTCCTGATGAAACCCGGTGTTGGAAGAAAATCCCTTGATGGATCCTCTGCATAAATCCTACATTCTATAGAGTGTCCTCTTTGTTTAATATCTTTCTGCTGAAAGTCTAAGGATTCACCATTAGCTATTCGAATTTGCCACTTAACAATGTCAATTCCACAAACCATTTCAGTAACTCCATGTTCAACCTGAAGCCGAGTATTCATCTCCAGAAAATAGAATTCGCCATCTTGAAACAGAAATTCAACGGTCCCTGCGTTACTGTAACTAACGGCTTCAGCAGCCTTCAATGCCGCTTCACCCATCATTTTCCTAAGTTTGTTATTTATTGCAGGTGATGGTGATTCTTCTATTATTTTCTGATGTCGTCTTTGAATTGAACACTCTCTCTCAAAAAGATGAACAACATTTCCTTGTTTGTCGCCAAGAATCTGGACCTCTATGTGTCTAGGTTTGTCAAGATATTTTTCTATAATCAACGTATCATTCCCAAAAGAATTACGGGCTTCATTACTCGCCGCTTCTATTGCTGATTCTAAATCGTCAGGATTATTGACGACTCTCATTCCTTTACCTCCACCTCCTGCAGCTGCTTTAACCATCAGAGGATAACCAATCTCTCGAGCGGTAGCATCCACATTCCCACTCAACTCACCTTCACTACCAGGAATAGTGGGAACACCAGCATCTGCCATCATCTTCTTTGATTCAGCTTTGTCTCCCATAGATTTTATCGTTTCAGAATCTGGACCTATGAATATTATTCCTGAATCGACTACATATTTAGCAAAATCTCCATTTTCTGAAAGAAAGCCATAACCTGGATGAATAGCATCGGAGTTTGTCTTCTTCGCTGCGTCAATAATTTTATTAAAATTCAAGTAGCTTTCAGAGGGATTTGCAGATCCAATCAAGACTGCCTCATCTGCCATCAAGACATGTGGTGAATCTAAATCCACCTCAGAATAGACTGCAACTGATGAAATTTGCATCTCCTTGCAAGCTTTGATTATGCGACATGCAATTTCTCCTCTGTTAGCAATCAGAATCTTACGAATCATCCCTACACCATTCTGGCTTTCGCTTTTCTAAGAACGATCTTATGCCTTCTTGTGATTCAGAGCCTTCTCTTATCAATGATATGAACTCAGCAAGTTCTTTGTCCCTTTCCTCGAATTTCTTATACAAAATATCTCCATTCAACAATCTCTTAATACTTGCCTGAGCATTAGGGCCACCCTTCTCAATATCTGAAATTAAGGCACTAAGTACTATGTCTTCTCCTTTGTTTTCGATGGCGTAAAGAAATCCCATAGAAAGTGCCTGTGA
>CAZMPT010000016.1:4504-14911 GCA_964568285.1 uncultured archaeon
ACAAATACTTTGGATGCTTCTCTATACAAGAAAAGTTCTGTCTGACCGGGTGTATCAACTAGAAAATAGTCGCAATTTATCTCTTGAATATGACTCCTAATCCAATCTAACTCAACCGCCAATAAATCTGCACAAACTACTTGGGCACCGTTAGGACCTAAACTATATTCCTCCATTATCTCATTTAAGGTAAACCTTTCACGGACATCTATTGCTGCCTGATAAGGGACGGTTTCAGCTCCTGGATCTAGGTTGATAGTAACACCATCATATCTTTGATGTTGCATCCATTCCTGAAGTGTAGCTACCAAAGTCGACTTACCTGCACCGGCTGGCCCAACAAAGTATAGCAGTGCCGTATGTTCCATTAACTTCTTCTACGATTTAAAGCTACCATTCCAAGCAAAGCCAGAGCTGAAACTATAGACGGGGCGGGCAGAAGGCCTCCTTCATCATCTTCTTCAGGTCCAGTAGTTGTTGTAGATCCAAAGGTAACTTCCTGTGAAGGATAGGCATTGTCAATCTCATTAATCTCCCTTATCTCATTATCTGGATCAACTGTGGCCACAAAAATGTAGGAACCTTCTGTATTTCTGATTGCCCATGTAAACGAAATAGGGCGCGAGTCTCCCTTCAGAAGTCCAGTTATTGTCTTCATAGTCAAAACATCTATCGGAGCTCCTCCACTAGTATAGTCCGATGCTTTGTAAACCTCAAGGCCTATATTTACATCCAATTGAGACTGCTCACCTTGTGGGTATCCTACAGTTACTTTGATAGTGGCCGAACCATCGGAATCTGTAACTTTGATTGATTCTACAATCAAATTAGTTGTTAATTTCTCAATACTTATGTTGAACATGGCCTCATCATTAGATTGGTCAACATTAATCGCACTGCTTACCTCTACAGAAACTGCATAGTCATCTGTCCTATCGGGACTTGGAACCCAATTAATCTCTATTGCTTGATGATTAGAACTAGCGTTGAAATCAACAAAGGCATAAGGTCCTGAAACTTGATAACCTGAACCAATTGGATAAGAACCTGTTGTATTTTCAAAGTTAAGTGCTAATGTCTCACCCCAACCGAAAGTTCCATCAATGGATACATTGAAGTGTAAGCGATAATTTCCTTCCTCAGGCAGATTAGCCATTCCTAAATTGAAAGTTATTGGGTGATCCTTGCCTGCAAGACCATCATTGACAGCGACTGAAAGGTTGGAAACATACGCGTCCATCGAACTTACTGCATAGATATTCTTATAATTCTCATTATTCCACTCATCATCCTCCGAAATCAATTTGGATTCATCTACCTTAGCAACCAAACGATATTGGGAATTCTCTGCAAATTTGAATGGAATCGAAACATCTATTGATTCATCAATTGCCAAAGCGTGATCTACATTAATCGTGGCTAATTCCGCTGCAAATGGCGCTGCCACATAGAAACTAACTTCAAGTTTACTGCCCTCACTTGAAGTCATATCTCTAACTCCAAGATTAGCAACCGTCGCTATGAATTCACTAGAAACGCCAACCATGCCGTATCCATCATCATTCAATGGAGCAATGGAAACACTGACAACTTGCAAATCTGGCAATTTTTCGTACACCTCTATATACTTACTACCATCATACCGATTATTTGTTTCGTCCCACTCGAGTACGGTATCTTCTTTATCAGCCCATGCTTCAAATTCATAAACACCCAGTTTAGTTGGAGTCCATTCATACTCATATATTGTAGTTTGTGGAGCAAAACCAACAGTTTTAGATTCATCAATTTTAAACCAGTCAACTACGCTCAGATCTGGATCCCGAATTTTGATGAATACATCTACATTGTCTGCTAACCTATCGCCTAAATCACTTTGAGTAAGAGCTACTTGAACAGTGCATGGGTCTCCTTGGAATACACGGCCTGCACCTTCATCAATTGCTGTCACAATTATATCAGGTCTCTGTTCTCTCAACTCAAAGTATCCATCATATACCTTAAACCAATCCAAGGCATTATTAGTTTCATCTGTTTCCTCTATCACGTTTTCACCGTCTGCATAGACTCGGACATTCCACAGTCCCGCATCATTAGGCTCCGTACTCCAATTCATCCCTAGAATCGAATCTGAAGTGAAAGTTTCTCCTGCACCAATGGGTGTTCTAAGTTCATTACTTTGATTGACAAATACCCAATTCTGGTCTGTACAATCTCCCTCAGGGCATTTCATGACCTCTAAGTGCATGCGCAACTCACCACCCTCGTCAAAAGGTCCTGGTGGCTCTGCGTCGCCTTCACCCACGTTCTCTATAGAATACTTGAAAGTGATGGTGGTTCCCGCAACTGGGTCAAGTGGCTCACAACGTATTGAGTCAATACCATTGTCCCAAACCCGAAGATCCGGTTCAGTACAATCTCCAACACAAATTTCCCAGACATCCATATTATTATCAGAATCTGGGTCTTCCTCAGTGTTATTTTCCTCGGAATCAATAACAACTGTAAACTTATGCATACCATCATCTATATCCTGTGGAATCGTAAAAGTCCACTCCATCCTTTCTGGCTCAGGAGGTGCATCTTCAGGAGGTGGGCTCAAATAATCAAAAGTTAGAGGAGTTGGATTAAAAGAATCTGTAGGGTCACTCTCCAAAGGATCAAAATATCCCATAAATGTCACTGGATACAAAGTCGAAACATCACCTTCGTTTCCATACTCAAAGACAACACTAACTTCTTCACCTTGAGATGCCTGTTCCATATCCATATCAAAATCAACCCATAAATCTGCGTCTCCTGTCTCAGGTTCAACCATGATATAATTCTCAAACTCCCCATAATCAGCTGAATTGTAATGTATAGTAGCTGAATAACACTGCTCACCGGTTGAGGTGAATGTAATCGAAAGCGTTACTGAACCTGAAGTGTCAGGATCCATAGTTATAGTGTCAGATTCATCTTCTAGACTACTCTGATCACAATCTGAGAATAAACGCACAGTTGCATCATATGAATCGGTATCTCCTTTGTTCTTCCAACCCACTACAATATCATAAGCTGTGTTAACTCTTGGAGGTGGTGTACCTGGAGGTTCATACAAATCACTGACTTCTAAATCATCAGCTGCCCCGGCCTGTGCCCCACTCATAAGGAGAAGACTTGACAGCACTAAAGTCGCAGTTATTGCGCTTGCAAACATTTTTCTCTTGTAATCTTTGTACATTACAATCGCCCGTTATCCAGCCTTGGGGCCCTTAATAAGGGGTTTGCTATATTTATCGATAGAAATCATGACGGTGAACTCTGTTGAATTTAATGAAACCATAACTACATGTCAGAAGTGTAGCAGACTTGTTGAATTTGCAGCTGAAACAAAACTGAAAGATAGAAAAAGTGGTTTTGGAATTAATGACTATTGGTGTAAACCCGTTCCATCTTTTGGTGAACTTGACTCACGTACATTGATTATCGGACTGGCGCCAGGAAAACACGGAGCTGGGAGAACTGGAAGGCCTTTTACAGGTGATTATGCAGGGGAGGTTCTCTACAAGGCATTATACGAAAGTGGATTCTCCAGCATTGAGAAAGCTGTATCTGCCAGTGACGGACTCAGATTGAACGGTGTTCGAATTACAAATGCAGTAAGATGCACACCTCCGAACAATAAACCACTAAATGAGGAGATACTGAATTGCAGGCCGTATCTTGTTCAAGAAATTAAGATGATGAATAAACTAAAATTTGTATTGACTCTAGGAAGTTTAGCTCACAAACAATTGATCTCGTGTTTGGGTTTGAAACAAGGTGATTTCAAATTTACACACAATGTAATCCACGAACTGCCAAAATCAGATTGGAAATTGATAAATTCGTATCATCCTAGTCGTTACAATATAAACACAAAAAGGTTGACTTATCAAATGTTTCTAGATGTGATTCAAAAACTAACACATTAATTTTTATTCATGGTCCTAAATGCCTGTAAGTGGAAAAGACAAAGCTTCCTGTTTTGACAACTGCAATCATGATCTTCGGATTAGGTTTCTTTGGTAGAATTGCACTACATGATTATCACAATATTGAAACCATAATGGTATCTATTTTCTTGGCATCTATGCTTCTACCGGGTGGTATCGCAGCAATAGTCAGCATATCAATGATAGTCCTAAGTGATATCTATCTCGGTTATTTTGGACCTTCAAAAATAATTCTCTTCACTTATTCTGGATTCCTTCTTGTTTCCCTGATAACAACCAGATTACAGGAAAAAATAAAGGGAGATTACCGCGGAGGCACTGTCTACAAATTTGCTGCATCTGGCATTATCTTTACAGCTATCTTTGACACTTGGACAAATTTCGGTGTTTTCTGGATAGGATATACACATACGATTGATAATTTGGTTTTGGTGTACATCCTTGGAATACCTTTCATGATTTATCACCTATTGTCCAGTATATTCACGTTTACAGTGATTGGTTTTCCGGTGTATCAAGCTTTAACAAGCAGAACAGGCGAAGAACAAATAACTGACATAAGGGACACAGATGGCCTATAACTTCTGAATATCTATCATAAACAGTGTTTTTATAGTGAGATGTAAGGACAGTTCAGTGTACAGAGCCCTAGCATACGTGATTGCGATGTTGATGATTGTTTCAGTGTTTCCTTCATACACACTCGTTGGAAACGTAAAATCTGAAGAAGGTGAACTTCCAGAATGGGGGTTCTATGTCTATATGGCTGGAGACAACACCTTGTATCAAGAAGTTACAGACGATCTTAATGAAATGAAGATGGTGGGGTCAAATGATAATTTAGAAATTGTAGCACTTACTGATCAATTGTTAGAAAATGATTCGCACGCATACCACGTGGTTAAACACGGTCTGGAAGAGACTCCACTTAACCAAATTAATTCAACTTGGGAAAATGAAATAGATATGGGAGATGGAGAAACACTCAAAGATTTCATGGTTTGGGCAACAACTGAATATCCAGCTAAGAGAAAAATATTGGTTATTTGGAATCATGGAAGTGGATGGAAGAAAGTAGCTGAAGATAGAAACAGCCACCTTACGGTTCCTGAAATAAGAGATTCTATAGAAAAATACAGGGAAATAACTGGAGACCCACCACTAACATTGATTGGCTTTGACGCATGCTTAATGGGAATGTTTGAAATAGCATATGAACTTAAGAATCAAGCTGAAATGATTCATGGTTCTGAAGCTTATGAACCACTAGAAGGATGGACTTACAACCATCTCCTTTACAAACTTGACAAGGAAATGGATAATTCAGAATTGGCATATCATGTTGTAAATGATTATGTTGAATCATATAGAAATGGATCGGTATACACAAGTTATTCTGTAACTGCTGCAGTAGTTGATACACACAGATTAGATAATTTAAAGAGAAATCTTGAGAATTTCAGTAGTCAACTAAACAGCGTTTTGCCTGTTTACAAAGACCAAATCAGCTATTCTAGAGACGAAACCCAAAGATATGACCAGAACCCTGATTACAGAGATCTATACGATCTTACGACAAATATTGAAAATAGAATACCTGTATACGACTCAAAAATATATTCTTTGGAACTGAGAAAATCAATCAATGATGCTGTAATTTCTGAGGATCACTGGCAAAAACCAGGAAAACTTCCTGTTGACAGAGCACATGGACTAACAATTTATTTCCCTACTGAAGGGATAGAAGAAGGTTACAATAATTTAGCTAGTGGCAATGGTAATTGGGCCAATTTCATAGAAAATTTTGCTTTAGACATTGACCCTGATTCGCACTTTATCTCATTAAATTCGACTAGCGTTGATACTGGTACTGGATACAACGACAGTGTAAGACTTGAGGGAAGTTATGAAGGAAGCGCCTCAAAAATAGAGATTAGATTGATTAATACAGAGGGAAATCTAACAAATTCTCATGACACAAACTTAGAAAATGGAATTATACCTGAAATACATCTTCAGCCGACAAAATCAGGCAACTACACCCTTGAGATCGGGATCTACGGAGATGATGGTTTTTTACACGACCACTATATAAATGAAAATCTATTTGTAGACCTACATTTACCAGATTTGGCAGTTACCTCTCCAAAAATCTTGATAGAAATGGAAGACAGCGTTTTTGAAGTTCAAAATCTAGAAAAAAATGATTCATTCCTGATTCAGGGAAAGGTCTACAACTTAGGCACTGTAAATGCCAATAATGTGACGGTCATTGTAGATGACGATGGAAACGAAATAAACTTCAATTTCTCTGAAATAAAACCGGGACAACATAAAATCTGGACCATCTACAAAGAAGAAATCGATTACCAAGGTGAATATAGTCTCAGTGTAGAAGCATTCTCGGAAGATGAGTTTGAAATAGATAGAACTAACAATCAAACCTCATACTCATTCTATGTATTTGAAAATGGAAACCATGAATACCATATTGATACAAAGAACAAAAACCTTCTGGAGATAAGTAGCAGTAATGGAGAGTATGAATTTTCATGGTTGGAGAGCACAGTAATCATAAACAATGCCAAAAGCCAATCCTGGGATCTACTCGAATTAGATTTTGATGTGCCTCAAGGATGGGAATGCCGAAAAACTGAAACTTTACTTCATCTATCAAGCCAGACTGAAATTTCAGTGGAAATTAGGCCCTCTTTAGAAACAATAATTGGAGAATACAAAATTAACCTAAATCTAACTGACAGAAACGGATTTGAGGCAGGACAAGGCGCAATAACTGTAAACGTTCCTCAATATTATGGAGTAAGTATTTATGCTGAACAAATCGACGGAGAAGTAAACATAGGAATAACCAATTCGGGGAATGGTAATGATTACTTCAAACTGACAAAAGAATTAGACGATGGTTTAACACTTTATCTTACAGAAACGTACTTTGAGTTAGGAGCATTTGAAACCATAGTTGTGAAAGGAGCGGGCATAGAAACTACGATGAAAACTCAAAAAGCTAAATTTAGAGTGCAAAGTGTTGGTAATGAAAATATAACTGCTGAAGTGTTATTGGATGTGACCTCTCCAAAAACTCAAAATGAGGGTAGTAATTGGATAATTTCTATATTTTTTGCCATATCTGCGATGATAGCTATGGTCTATTTCATATACCAGAGGAGAATACAATAAATCATACAATGTTTTTTAGAGTAACAAGTACTAACAAATTAATGAGAAGTATACTGGTGGTAGTTGTCTTGATGATTACAGCACTAACGCCTGGAATCTCCGTTGCCGAATCTGAACAGAGATTTGATAATACCTATTTTGACCGAAATGCAAATGGTCTAGATGACAGAATGGAAGGATTAATCTTAGAAGGAAAAAGCATTGGAGTAATATTGATTCTTGATAAAAGACCAAACCAAAAACACTTCAATGAAATTGATAAGCTAGGTCTGACTGTGGATCATGTTTACAAATATATTAATGCAATAAGAATAGATGAAGTTCCCGCATCTGAAGCTTATGATTTAACAGAAATCACAGGCCTTAAACTAGTTGAATGGCAGGCACCGGTTTACCCTTTTTTGGACACTTCAGTCAGGGCCATAAAAGTTAGAGATTCCTCTGATTACAGCCCTGTAGTGTGGGACAAAGAATTCTATGGAGAGGGAATCAACATTGCAATTTTGGATACTGGTGTTGATAATGAACACGAAACCTTTGATGTATATGAAGATCAAGGGGTACGCAGATTTATTGCTGGGATAGATTGTGACGGTGGGTGTCCTACCGAAAATGGAGAATACAAATTTACAACAGAAGAGGACAGTAACGAAGATCCTGATGATTTCAATGGACATGGTACGCACACAGCCTCTACTGCTTTAGGTACTGGAGGTGATGATGACGAGGATGGTGATGGGGAACCTGATTACATAGGAGTTGCACCTGCTGCAAGGTTGATTGATGTGAAAGTAATGGCTGACTGGGGTTCTGGATCGAGCGCAGACATAAATGAGGCCATAGAAGCATGTATAGAGAATGTAGACACTGACTGGGAAAATGACGGTGAAAAAAACAATGGTGTCCATGTGATGTCAATGTCACTGGGTACTTCTGGAGGAAGTGATGGAACAGATACACAATCTCAACTTGTAAACCAAGCAAATGCAGCAGGAATTGTTGTAGCGATAGCAATGGGAAATGATGGAGAGAATGAAGTTCCTTCACCAGCAGCAGCCGACTGGAGTGTAGCTGTTGGAGCTATGGAAAATGAGGACAATGTTAACAGAGATGATGATGATTTAGCCAGCTACAGCAATTATGGTCCAAGAGATGATGATGGAGATGATGATAGATGGGATGAACTGAAACCCTCTGTTGTAGCTCCAGGTAGCGACATAACTGCAGCTTTAGGACATAGTAATATCCCTGGTTTCACAAGTAGTGCATCTGGTTGGACATCACAGAGTGGAACCTCAATGGCATGCCCTCATGTTGCAGGTCTAGCTGCATTAATCTTGGAAGCTGATATTTCCCTCAGACCTAGCTCAAACTCTAACCCTGTTAGAGATAGACTACAAGAGTACTCTGAAACATGGAGTGGTGAATATGGTGGAGAACCTTCAGAACCTGATGAAAGCGATCGGTACAACTATTACTATGGATATGGATATCTAGACAGCTATGAAATTGTTGACATTAATCAGCCTGATGCATTCGTCTCAGAAGTAACTACAACTCCAAATGAACCTGTTGAAGGAGATACTGTGACTATCTCTACAAAGATTAAGAATGTCGGGACTATGGACATTGATGAGGCGATGATTAGACTCATCATTGACGATAATGAAATAGAGAGTGCAGAATTAGATAGTATAAGCGTTGATTCTCACACAACTTGGAGCTATGATTGGGAACCTGATGAAGGGGATTACGACATTAGCATAGAAGTATATGATGTTGAACCAGTTGAAGGAGATATCGAAAACAATGTGATAGAATCTTCGGTGTATGTAGATGCAGCTCCAGCTGAAGGAGTTGACCTAGCAATAATCGAAGTGTGGACGGATGACGAAGACCCCATTCATAACGAGCATATTGCAATTTATGCGAAAATTAGAAATCAAGGAACTGAGAAATCTGATTCTTTTGAATTAAGATGGTATGATGATAATGACCGTTTTACTACTCTTAGTGGCGCAGAAGTAGAAGTTGAAGAAGAGATTACTATCACTGGCGAATGGATAGCTGAGGAGGGTGAAAGTGAATTGCTGGCAAGAATGGTCAGCATTGAACCAACTGATCAGAATTCCAATAATGATGAAAGAACATTTATTGTAAATGTTGGTCCACCTCCTGAGGAACCTGATTTTTCGCCAGCCAATCTTGCCATTGAAGGAACGCTAGAAGAAGGACAAGATGTAACAATCAGTTTTGAAATATTCAATCTTGGGAAAACAAGTGGGAGCGTTGATTACGAACTTTTGATTGATGGAAATAGCGTAGATGATGGGAGTGAGCAAGTAGATTCTGAATCTTCTGAAGTTAAAAATTATATTTGGACTGCAGAAAAAGGGACTCATGCAATAAAAATCAAATTAGATAATTCAGATCCTGTTGAAACTACCGAAGAAAATAATGAAGCTGAAATAAGTGTGGATGTTGAAGAGTCCAGTGCAAAATTTGAATTGGCGGAAATTACATGGACAGATCCAGTTTTCAAGGGTGAACAAACGCCTGTAAAGGTCGTGGTCAGGAATTATGGTGGAAAAGACGGAACTGTAAGTGTCTCACTATACGCATCAGGCTCTATGATAGGAAGTGAAACGACCGAAATACAGTCTAATCAAGAAGAAGAGATTTACTTCGTTTGGACTCCATCTGAAGCTGGAAGCATCTACCTTTCTGCACAGAATGACTATGATGATGAAATTATTGGAAAGAATGCTTACGTACAAGAAATTGAAGATGAAAACGAAATGCCCATCGCAGTAGGTTCAATCTCCGTTAATGGAATTCCATCCACTAATTCAATGATTGCCAATGCGGAGACTGGTGATACTATATCATTTAGTGGAACCAATTCATATGATTCTGATGGATCTATAGTGAAATATGAATGGACCATATTACGTAGTAGTGACAACTATGAAATTAGCATGAATCAAGAAAATTTTGATTATGTTTTCAATGAAGGGAGTACTTATGGAATAACCTTGATTGTGACGGATGACAAAGGAGATATGAATGCTTGGCAGGGTAATATTATAGTAAGTGAGAAGAAAGTTGTAACAGGTGGCAGTGGAGGTGATGAGAATAACAATCTGCTCCTTTATGGTGGTGGAGCGGCAGTAGTTCTTGGATTACTAGGTGTAGTTGGTCTAAGATACTTTAGAGGTGAAGAAGATGA
>CAZMPT010000016.1:15011-16295 GCA_964568285.1 uncultured archaeon
GATGACTTCTTTGACTTCGAGGATACGGGGCCTGTAAATTTAGCATGTCCAAGCTGTGGTGGAGTTATTGCCATAACCACAAATCAAAGGCCTATTCAGGTAGCATGTCCTATGTGCCAAAGTCAATTTGTTATTAGGGAATAAGAATCAGGCGTTAATTCCAACTGCTTCTGATATATTCTCAAATCCTGCCTGTTTAACACGCTTACTAAGGCCATTTATGATACTCCTAGCTATACCTGGGCCCTCAAACACTAAACCGGTATAAAGTTGAATTAAGGAAGCTCCTGCAGTTATCTTCTCCCAAGCATCCTCGTCATTGAAGATGCCTCCGACTCCAATGATTGGGATTTTACCATCAGTCATACGATATATCCTCCGTATTACCTCTGTGCTTGTAGCTTTCAATGGAACTCCACTAAGGCCCCCTTCCTGATCATAAATCCTCTTACATTTTGAATTGTTTGTGCTTGGTCTTTCTGTAGTAGTGTTCGTAGCTATTATCCCTTGTAAATTGTGTTTTGGAAGTAAATCCAATATAGATTCTAATTGATCGTCATCTAACTCTGGTGCTATTTTTACCAGAAGGGGTTTTGGACCAGTTTCACTCTTCTTAGAACATTCCCCGTTTGTTTCCTGACAGCGTTTTAGGATTGAATCCAGATGATTCTGTTCTTGTAATTCCCGAAGACCTTGTGTGTTCGGTGAACTAACATTTACGACGAAGAAGTCTGCGTGCTCCCATAATATTCTCATTGAGCCTGCATAGTCATCAGGTGCCTCATCAAGAGGTGTAATCTTAGACTTCCCAAGATTGACACCAACTGGAGTTCCTGGCCAAAGACCACGCTTTTTCCAATTCTCCAACTTATCATGTACTATCTCAGAACCGAGATTGTTGAAACCCATTCGATTAACTAGAGCCCTTTCTGCAGTGGCCCTGAACATTCTTGGCTTTGGGTTTCCCAATTGATCATGCAATGTAACTCCACCAATCTCCGAAAAGCCAAAACCTATTGCCTGCCATGCAGGAATGGCTTCTCCATTCTTATCCAGGCCTGCGGCAATGCCCAATGGATTGGGAAATTGCAATCCAAAGAGATTAACTGGTAAGTTCGGGGAACCATACAAGTTCCCTGCTAAAGACATTAAAAGACGAGAACGACTAGTAACTGAGAGAGTGGAAATCAGACGATTGTGAGCTTTCTCGGAGTCCTGCAAAAACACGGCAGGACGCAGAATTGTTCTGTAGAGGAGGCTCATCTAAAAATGAAGTCGATAACT
>CAZMPT010000017.1:0-15929 GCA_964568285.1 uncultured archaeon
GGCATCATATTAATCACTTATAGAATAAGATAAGTGTCTTATAAAGGTTGTACAAACCTTTTAGCAAGGGGTCTACTAAACGAAGTTTAGAGGTACTATATTTGACTGATTCAATACCCATCTCAAAAGAAATTTTAGAAGGGATTTTTGATGAAACTGGTTATAATCCAAACAACCTTTCTATTCGTGAAACTAACCGATTGGCAACATTAATAAGTCAAAAAGGGAATTTTGAATTTGTAAGAATGGAAATGGGAATACCAAATCTTCCTACCCCAGATATTGCAAAGGAAGCGGAAAAGGAAGCCATAGACCAAGGTCTTCAAGGAATGTATCCTCCGTTTGATGGAATTCCAGAATTAAAAATAGCTGGAAGTAAATTCGTTAAAGCATTCCTAAATCTAGACGTAGATTCTGAACACGTAATACCAACTTGTGGATCCTTACAGGGCGGATACATTTCACAAGCATTAGCAGGAAACATGCACAAGGGAAAAGATACGATTCTCTATCTAGATCCTACTTTTCCTGTAACTAGATATCAGGCTAAATTTTTAGGATTAAAAATTGAGGGGATCGAACTTTATGATAATAGGGGAGAAAAATTATTGGATGCAATAAATAGAATAATTTCAAAAAAGCATGTTGGTGGATTGTTATGGTCCTCACCGAACAATCCAAGTTGGTCTTGTTTGAATGAAACAGAGTTGCAGGGCATCTCTGATATTTGTGATAAAAATAACATATTAGCGATTGAAGACCTTGCATACTTAGGAATGGATTTCAGGAAGGACTATTCACAACCTAATGTAGAACCGTATATCCCTACAGTTGGTAAATTTGGAAAAAATTGGGTAACGCTAATCTCAGCTTCAAAAGCATTCTCCTTTCCAGGTCCAAGATGCGGTCTTGCAATCATTTCACCCGAATTAAACAAAGAAGAATTTGTTCAATTGGAAGAGTTCTGTGGTCGAAAAAGATTCGGACATGCCTTTTCACTTGGCGGATTGTATGTTACGACTTCAGGAACAAGTCATACTGCACAATTCGCTCTAGCTAAAATTTTAGAAAAGTCCACAAATGGAGAATACAACTTTATCGATGTAACCAGAGCATATGGTGAAAGGGCAAAAGAAGTTCGTGAAGTATTTCTAAAATATGGTTTCAAGCAAGTTTATGAAAAAGATATGGATGAAACTGTAGGCGATGGATTCTATCTTACAATGTCCTATCCAAACTATGATGGTACGAACTTAATGCTGGAATTGCTAAAATATGGAATCTCCACAATCACCCTAAAATCGACCGGTTCAAATAGGCATGAAGGGTTACGAGTTTGCATATCCTTTGTTAACTCGGAAGACATCCCTATTTTAGACGATAGATTGAAAAAATTCATGGAGAACAATAATTGAAAACCAACGATATCGACCTAGATAATCTGACCTTTAGCTTTACTAGAACTAGATCGATGTACATCGCAAAATGCGAGCAGAATAGTAAATGGGAAAGGGGAGAGCTGATACCTTTTGGAAATTTAAGCCTGTCACCTGCTGCTACTGTATTGAACTATGGGCAAGGACTATTCGAAGGAATGAAAGCATACCGATGGGATGATGGTCAAATTGCAATGTTCCGACCTGAAAGAAATGCAAAAAGGGCTGCAAAAAGTTGTAATAGACTTTCCATGCCAGAAATTCCGGAGTCACTCTTCCTAGATGCTGTAAAGAAAGTAGTTCGTGATAACTCAGACTATATTCCCAGTACAACTCAAGGTGCATTGTATGTTAGGCCCATTATATTCGGATCTGGGGAGGGAGTAGGTGTAGCTCCATCTACTGAGTATATGTTTGTAGTATACGTTAGTCCAGTAGGGCCATATTTCAAAGGAGGACTTGCGCCCATAAAATTGATTGTTACTAACGACTATCACAGAGCACCATTGAAAGGAACTGGAGGGGTAAAGGCAATTGGAAACTATGTACCTGGGATGTTACCAAGTGGATTAGCAAAAAAAGAGGGGTATGCGGAAGTAATCTATCTCGACGCAGCGGAGGAAAAATATATCGAAGAAGTAGGTGCTGCAAACTTTTTTGCTGTAATCGGTGGAAAATTGATAACTCCAGAACTGACAGGGTCTATACTGCCTGGAGTAACACGAGAATCAGTCATACAACTGGCTGAAGAGAAAATGGGAATGATTGTAGAAGAAAGAAGGATTAGTGTCGAAGAAGCATTAAATGCTGAAGAGGTCTTCTGTGCAGGAACTGCTGCGATAATTGCGCCAATAGGTTCAATAAATTATCAGGGCAAAGACGTTACCTTCTCAGAAGGCTCTATAGGCAACGTAACGGAAACTCTCTACGACGCATTAACAGCGATTCAATTCGGAACTGTAGAAGACGAATTCGGATGGATGACTGAAATATAACGTAATTTATACCCCCTTCTTGTAGATTGAACATAATGGGTGTGCTAGTAGACAAACTCTGTGAAAAAATTAAGAGCAAAAAAGCCAATATTGGAATCATTGGAATGGGCTACGTTGGTATACCTCTCGGTTTAGAATTTTCTAGAAATGGATTTGTGGTAATTGGTTTTGATAATGATGAAAAAAGAGTAAAGGACATAAATGCTGGAAAGCAAGTAATGAAACATATTGCTAGTGCAGAAATGAAAGAATTTATCGAAAACAATGGTTCTTCAACAAATGAATTCTCTAAAATAAAGAATGTTGATTGCTTGATAATTTGTGTTCCTACGCCACTTGATGAGCATGAACAGCCTGATATGGGTTATGTAGAGAATGCAACTCAGGAAATCGAGAAATATCTGAAAAAGGGGCAACTTATCGTACTGGAATCAACAACATATCCCGGAACAACTAGAGAAGTCGTAAAACCAATTCTTGAAAAATCCAAAATGAAGGCTGGAAAGGATTTTTTCCTAGCATATTCTCCCGAAAGAGAAGACCCCGGAAACAAAGAATTCTCTGTTTCTAAGATACCCAAAGTGATGGGGGGATATACAAATAATTGTCTAAAAGTGACTAGCCTTTTGTACAAGAACATAGTTACAAAAACGGTTGAGGTTAGTTCTATGGAAACTGCCGAAGCAACGAAACTGATGGAGAATATTTTCAGAGCTGTCAATATAGCAATGGTTAATGAATTGAAACTAGTTCTAGATCGCATGGATGTAAACATTTGGGAAGTAGTTGATGCTGCCAAAACGAAGCCATTTGGATTCATGCCATTCTATCCCGGTCCCGGAATGGGTGGACACTGCATCCCAATTGATCCTTTCTATCTTTCATGGAAAGCAAAAGAATACAATACAGAAGCGAAGTTCATAGAATTAGCCGGTGAAATCAACAGGAAAATGTCTGAGAATATCGCACATCGTATAGGGAGGGGCCTGAATGACCACAAAAAGAGTGTTAAAGGCAGCAATATTATGATTTTGGGAGTTGCCTACAAAAAAGACATTGATGACATTAGGGAATCACCTGCATTGAGAATAATGGAACTTCTTGAATACAAAGGTGCGAAAGTTTGTTATCATGATCCCTATGTTAAAAAAGTGAAATCATTAAAAAATACAGATTTTACAAAGAAAAATATAGAAAAGCAAGACTTGATTTTAATTACAACCGATCATACAAATGTGGATTACGATTTGTTGGCTAAACATGCAAAATTAATAATTGACACTCGGAACAGAATGGCTACTGTGAAAAACCCCAAAGCTCGCATAATTAGGGCATAGGGATGCAAACATTTGAAACTGCTCAGAATAGAATTATTGAGCGATATGAATCATTAGTTGACAACAAGAGTGAATTTTCAGAAAACATCAAAAAACCTCTAAAACAATCATTCAGAATCAATACTCTCAAGGGTGATGAAAATAGAATCTTAAAGAAACTCAAAAATTACGATTCGAGCATTAAGAGCGTCCCTTGGAATAAAAAAGGATATGTTTCAGAACTGACTAACCTAGGTAGTAGTTTGGAACATTTCACTGGCCAAATCTATATCCAAGAATTGACGTCCATGATACCTCCATTAGTCGCAAAGGATGTTATTGGTAGAAATACAATTTTAGACTGTTGTGCTGCACCAGGTTCTAAAACAACTCAAATGGCTGCTATGATGGAAAACAGAGGACACATAATAGCAAATGATTCAAGACATACACGACTAAAATCATTAAGAGGAAATCTAGATCGGTTGGGCGTTACAAATACAACTGTAACTCTAAGAGACTTCAAATCATTTCCAAACACTGAAGCTGACCTATATCTTGTAGACGCGCCATGTAGTTCAGAAGGGACCATACGTAAGAAAAATTCAGTTGCCAGAGTTTGGAAGGAGAAAGACTATGAAAGATTCAGCAAACTACAAAGGGGATTGCTAACCAAAGCCTGTGAAATGGCTCCGACTGATAGTACGATTATTTATTCAACCTGTACATTTGCTCCAGAAGAAAATGAAAGAGTGGTCAATGAAATAATAAATGAGCAACCGGTTAAAATACAAAAAATCAAGATAGAGAGGTTAAAATCTAGAAATGGGATAACTGAATGGAAGAAAGAATCCTATGACAAAGATGTAGAAAAGTGCATGAGAATATGGCCACATCACAATGATACTGATGGATTCTTCGTGGCGAGGTTTAAGAAATGTTGAGCGAATTGAACAAGGAGAGAAGAAAAATAGTGATGGAGTATTGCCTAGAGCGATTTGGCATTTCTAATGGAAATTTAGAGAATTATATTTGGTATATAGGCTCTAAGAACAGGATCTACATTGGTCCCAATGAACTAAAACGTATCAGGCCTGAAAGTATTGGATTGTGTATTTTTCGTATAGACAAAACGCCCAAACCAACTACTAACTTTATACAACTTTTTGGTCACTTAATAACAAAAAATGCTATTGAAATAAATGAAAATGAAGTGGTAGATTTTTGTAGTGGAAAAGATTTGAAACCTAAAGGAATAAAGGATATCGAACCTGGTTTTGTAGCAGTAAGAAACAAGTATCGAAATATAGGGTGCGGGCATTGGAATGGGAACTTACTCAAAAACCAAATACCCAAATCCAGATTTTGTAAAATCAATTTTCTCTGACACTAGGGAGTACTGCTTAATTATTGGTGTTTATAGGCCTTGAATGGGTCAAACGACCTTCGAATTTGGAAGTGAAACGATTGAACCTGAAGAGATTCAGGTAGAAGAACCAAAAGCAGAAATTAAGGAAGTAAAAAAGAAGTCTAGTAGAAAGAAAACAAAGGCTCACCAACTTGCTAAAGAACAAAGAGATATTCCCGTATCTGAATTCTTTGAACAGAATCGGCACATATTAGGTTTTGACAATCCTACACACTCCCTGATAACTGCCGTGAAAGAAGGAGTTGACAACAGTCTGGATGCCTGTGAACAGGCTGGTGTCCTTCCTGAACTAAGGATTGAAGTTGGCAATCTGGGGAAAGATGAATTAAGCATTGCAATAGAAGACAATGGACCTGGAATAGTTGAAGAGAATGTTCCGAACGTATTTGGAAGATTGCTTTATGGCTCAAGATTTGGAAGCGGAAAGCAATCTAGGGGGCAGCAAGGTATAGGAATTTCAGCCGCCATAATGTATGGGCAGTTGACCACGGGAAGATCGGCTACAATAAGCACTAGAATTTCAGAGGAGCATCTAGCGATACGAATAACTATGAAACTAGATACTCGAAATAATCGTGGTAATGTAGAAAGAACAGAGGATTTTGTCTGGAAAGATGAATTGGCGGAACCAGATGAAGATGGTATCTATCCTGAGAAATGCCATGGTACAAGAATTGAATTTGCCATCAAAGGAAGGTATAGAGAAGCTAGGCCTTCTGTTCTAGAATACTTAAAATCAACCGCTATTGTAAACCCTCACGCCAAAATAATTTTCGTAAATCCTGATAATAAAACATTCGTATTTGATAGGGGCAGTGACACAAATCCAGAATTACCAAGTGAAGGAATCAAACCACATCCACATGGCGTAGAGTTAGGACAGTTAATGAGAATGGCACATCACAGTGCTGAACACCAAATGGGTAGATTCTTACGTAATGATCTCTCATCTATGGGGTCAAAAAGCATCAAGGATGTGCTTCGGAAAGCGAGACTCTCACCTATAGTAAGGCCACAAGATCTTACAAGGATTGAAGCAAAAGGAATGATTGATGCTTTCAAAACAACATCAATACGGACGCCTACAAGTGGTGTTCTAGTTCCAATCGGTCCTAAATTAATAAAATTAGGACTGAAACAAGTTCTGGATGAATACAGGCCTGATTTTTACACTCTGCCAATCAGCCGTTCGCCTTCAGTGTTCTCTGGTACTCCTTTCCTTGTAGAAGTTGGTATGGTGTATGGAGGAAACCTACCCAAGGATCAACCTGTTCAGATGCTTAGATTTGCTAATCGCGTTCCACTCCTTTATCAAGCTGGAGGATGTGCCATTACAAAAGCGATACAAAGCATAAATTGGAGGCAATATGGATTAGAACAAAGAGGTGGAAAGGGCACTCCTAATGGGCCTGCCATAATTTTGGTTCATGTGGCCTCTACAAACATCCCTTTCACCTCAGAAGCGAAAGAAGCCATAGCTGATATAAGTGAAATAAAGAAAGAAATAAAGTTAGCATTACGAAACAATGCAAAGACGTTATCCAGACATCTTAAGAAACAGAAAAAAAGGGAAAAGGTTACTGAGAAATTTGATCTTGTCAAGAAAATACTGCCTGCAATAGCTGAAAAAACATCAAGTGTAGTTGGACAGCCTGTTCCAAATTTAGACAAAGTTGTCGCAGCTATAATGGATGTAGTTTGGATTGAAGAAGAAATTGAATTTGACAATGAGCAAATTGAATTCGAAATAAAAATAACCAACTATCGACTCAGATCTGCCAATTTCAAACTAAGGGCTGAAGTGCCTGGTCTTGAAATAAAAGATGCTGAACCCCGGCCTGGTAAAAGAGAAGGAAATCAAGTAATCTGGTCAATTGGATTGCCAACTACGGAATCTACAAAGTACAAGTTTACTGTGCCTGGTACACGTAGTAGTTTTGAGGGGCTTGAATTGTGGATAGAGGGCATGGATTCATCCAGCATAATAGGGGCTGAACCATGGACTGGCGTTATTGATCCTGGAATAAAAGAAGCAATTGAGGCTGAAAAACAAGGGCTTACTTGATTCTATGACCTTACCAAAAAACCTTAGAAAGAAAAGAGGATCTTTGGAGATAAGGAAAAAAAAGAAATGGATTAAATGGAACCCTTACCATTCTAAACTATCTGCCTATATTCTTGCCGGTGGAATGGATTGGCCATTCAATAATGATAGCAAAGTTTTGTATCTTGGATCTGCTGAGGGAAACACAATAAGTTTTCTAAGCGACATCTGTTTTGAAGGAAGAATAATCGGTGTAGATATTTCAGCAACAGCGATGGCTGAATTACTTGTACTTGCTGAAAAGAGAAGTAACATAATTCCATTTCTTGGAGATGCTCATTTTCCAAAGGCATACTGGCCTCACACAAACAAACCTGATATTCTGTATCAAGATATTGCACAAAGGGATCAAGTCGAAATCTTCATACGAAATTATGACTTTTTCAACCCAGGATGCGGATTTCTAATGCTTAAATCTAGGTCAGCGCCAGGAAATGATAAAGAATCTTTCAAGGCATGTGAGGATGAATTAGAATCTAAATTCAAAAAAGTAAACACTGTTGATATTGGAAAGTGGGCCAAAGGACACATGGCCTATTATGTAGAATAATGGAGCCACCGGTGGGAATCGAACCCACGACCTGCGCCTTACCAAGGCACCGCTATACCCCTTAGCCACGGTGGCTCTTTTTTTACGACCGAAAGGGGCTAAAAAGAGTTTATGACATTTTTTTGCTCTGAATGAACCACCCATAATCTATTACACCCTTCGCTAATGCGTGGGGGATAATGTTTCGAAAAACATGGTAACCTACATTACTGATAGAGTAAGCAAAGAAGAAGTACTTGGCGGGTTTGAACCCTTAGTTCAAAAATGGTTCAACAGCAGATTTGAGGATCTCACTCCGCCACAGGCAATGGCTGTACCATTAATTTCAAAAAAGGAAAATGTACTAGTGTCAAGCCCTACTGGGTCTGGAAAGACACTTACCGCTTTTCTCAGTATACTAAATGATTTTTTCAGAATTCATCGTGAAGGTGAATTGAAAACCGGAGTTCATGCAATTTATGTATCACCACTGAAGGCTTTAGCTAATGACATTGATAGGAATCTGAAACAACCTTTGGACGAGATGATTGAACTCGCTCAAAAACTTGATATTGATATACCAGAAATCAAGGTTGCGGTTAGATCTGGTGACACCTCACTCAAAGAAAGGGCAAGGATGGTGAGAAAACCTCCTCATATTCTGATTACAACGCCTGAAAGTTTGGGTTTACTATTATCATCGAAAAAATTCAGAGGGCATTTCCAGAAGACAAGATACATAATATTGGACGAGATCCATGATCTAGCTAATAACAAGAGAGGAACACACCTATCACTTTCTGTTGAAAGACTGGCCCAGATAATTGACATTGAGCCTGTAAGAATTGGGCTATCTGCCACACAAGCTCCAATCGAAGACATTGCTGGCTTTCTAGGTGGCTATAGTGATGGAAAACCAAGACCTGTGAATATAGTGGATGTCAAGGAAAGAAAGCACCTTGATCTAAGAGTTATCTGTCCGGTTGATAACCTAACTCTGCACTCAACTGAAGTTATTAATTCAAAAATGTATGATCTTTTGGTTGACTTAGTTAATGATCACCGAACAACTCTGATATTCACCAATACCAGAGCGGGTACTGAATCAATTGCAATGCAATTGAAAGAAAGGGGAGTGGAAAAGTTAGCTGCTCATCACGGTTCCTTGTCAAAGGAAATGCGACTGGATGTTGAACAGAAATTAAAAGCTGGTGAGATGGATGTAGTCATCTCGTCAACAAGTTTAGAATTGGGGATTGACATTGGATATCTTGACCTTGTAGTTCAGATAGGTTCACCTAAGTCTATAGCAAAAGGATTGCAAAGAATCGGTAGGGCAGGACATGCACTTAGAGCTATTTCTAAAGGAAGACTGGTAGTTTTTGATTCAGATGACCTAATAGAATGTGCAGTACTGGTTCGATCCGCTTATGGTGGACACATTGATCGAGTGTCAATTCCTGAAAAAGCGACCGATGTTCTAGCTCAGTCGATAATTGGAATGTCACTAGATCGCAAGTGGGATAGTGATGAGATGTATGAATTGGTATCTTCAGCCTACCCTTATCGCGACTTATCAAAACATGAATTCCTAGAAGTTCTTGATTTTCTAGGTGGAGATTCATTGGAAAATCATGGTGTCTACCCTAAAATATGGTATGATAAAAAATTAAAGGAGATTGGCATCAAAAGAGGGTCTCGTCAAATCTATAACATGAATATTGGTACCATCCCTCAAGAAATAAATTACGCAGTTGTCCTTGAGGGGAGAGGCGTACAATTAGGTAATTTATCGGAAAAATTTGTTGAGAATCTATCTAAAAATGACATATTTGTTTTAGGTGGAAGAACATATCAATTCTTAGAGACAAAACGTTCCACCGTTGTTGTGAAAGACGGACTCGGTAGGAAACCAACAGTACCATCTTGGTCAGGTGAAATGTTACCTAGATCCTTTGATCTATCTGAGGCTGTAGGGAAATTCAGAGCTGAAGTAGAAGAGAGACTTGGTGAACCTGAAGATAATATAGTTAACTGGTTAGAAGAAGAATTCAGATTAGATAAAGGCGCAGCCAAGACCATAATATCTCATCTAGATGAACAAAAGAAAATTACAGGATTTGTACCTTCTGACAAAAATCTGATGATAGAGGGATACGTCGATAATAGAGGGCGTAGTGGTGCGATTTTTCACTTCCCTTTTGGGAGAAGAGTTAATGATGCGCTATCCAGAGCCTTTGCATATCAACTCGGGAAGGAAATTGGCAGCAGTATCAGAATCTCTCTCAGTGATGATGCTTTTTTGTTGACCTTTCCAAACAGAATGGCCATAGAAGGACTAGTAGAACGGCTAATGCCAGAAGAACTAGAACCACTTCTAAGAAAAGCAATCAAAAATACAGAAATATTTGCCCAACGATTCCGCCATTGTGCAAATCGTTCATTCATGGTTCTACGAAACTACAAAGGTCGGGAAATATCACTTCCAAGACAGCAATTGAGGACGTCACAAGTACTTGAAGCAATCAATGAAGTTGATTCTTTTCCTATGCTTGAAGAAGCTTATCGTGAAATTCTATACGATGCATTTGATATCAAAAATGCTCAACTTGTAATTAATGAAATTAAAGAGGGGATAAGAAAAATAGGATATCGAGGCTATGAACCCATACCTTCTCCACTGTCTCATTCTCTGATACTTTCTGGACTTAGTGATATTGTCCTAATGGAAGATCGCTCTGCTCTACTGAGGGAATTGCACGCTCAAGTTTTAGGAAGAGTGTTAGAGAAGGGTGATGGAGATAAACCAAGATTCGAAAAGGATTTGATTGATAGTTACTTCAATGAGAAAAAACCAATCGTGGGAACTAGAGAAGGACTGATACAAGCTATTCGTCAAATTGGAGGAATTTACTTGCTCAATGAACGAGGAAAGTCAGTCTATCGTATGTCTGACATGGCTAGTACAGAAATGCAGGAATTATGTCAAAATATGATTGAGGATGGAATTGTTGAGTCAGTCTGGACAGGAGACAAAGATGCTCTTTATGTTACTCCAGAACTGGTTCCATATTACAAAAGAATATACGGTTCTGAGGAAAAATTGTCAAAAGAAGCCGAGAAAGTATACAAAAAAATTAAAGGAAAGAAAGTTATTAAATCAAAAAAGATAAGCGATGAATTAGAAAAGAATTATCTGATTCGGAGAGAAGTAGAGAAATTTTCCAAAAGGGAAATAGAGAGTAGTGCGTCATACGAAAAATCACTTGATTATCTTATAACAAAACACATTGGATTTGTGGGCCCTCAAGCAATAGAAGAAATTGCCCTTGAATTAAGGCTATCTGAAGATGTGGTGAGTCAATCCCTTTACGACCTTGAAGAACAAGGGGCCATTCAAGGAGGGAATTTTGTACTTGGACAGAGCACACCCCAGTACCTGATGGCCGAGGATGTTATCTATCTGGAAGCTCAAGCACATGGTGATGTCGACGTTATCTCAGAAAAAAGTCTTAGAGAATATATCGACTACAAATTATTTAGAAAATTCTCAAGCCTACAGACATTATTCGATCAGCATAGCGATGTCTCGTCCCCGAGAACTGTATTCCACAGGCTAGATGAACCTGATTTAGAGGAGTGGTGGGAATGGAGAGACTCTGATGCGATATTACAGGGTAGATTCTCAGGCGGCAAACTGAGGTATGTACCTGCCAATAAAGTTGGAATGTATCAAGCACTATTCAGAAAAGAACCTGAAGGTAAGATTCAAAGTTTAATTATTGACATGCTTCGGAGAAGCCCACCAGTAACAAAGAGCGAAATCACTAAAGAACTGGAACTAAAACCAGAATTAATAGATGGCGCCCTCAGAACTCTCGAAGAGAATCTAATGATTCATCGTTACAATCGCAATCGTAATCCTTGGACAACACACAATAGATATCGACTTCTTACTGAATATGAGGCTCCTGAGGAACCTGAGAAAAAACTGGTGATGGATGTATTAAGAGGAATTGGTCCACTAACATTTGCTGAATTGAGAAGAGAATGCAGAATGCCTCTCAATGTAACAAGGAGTGTCCTAAACCAATTACAAGAAGAAGAAATCATCTCAAGAATAGTAGTGGTGGGTGCAACACGGCTATTCACCTACTGTTTGACTGAAGAAGTAGAAACCATCAGAAAAACTGAAGAAAAAAGAAAAGCTCGTGTTATTTCCTGGAGAGATCCTTTACTGACGCATATCAGAAGAGAGATGTATGCCAGCTATGGTGAGAATTGGACACATCCTATTGTTTTGGGAGGAATGGTAGCTGGCTACATGGAAGCATGGGCCATGTCTGGACTGTTAGATGTTAGAGAAATTGTACTAGATGAAACTATAGAGATTGAAGAATTTCTAGATGCACTGGATGAATTTGCTACCTATCAGGAGAATTTCCATAGCAACATCATTCGCATCAAAGTTTTTGCTGGAATCAAGGTGCAGGAACTTGATGAGTCTATAATCGAGCGATTCAAAAAGAAAGGTTATCAAAGAATCAGAGAGTGGTTGGTCAAAGGTCCCGTAATAGATCGTTCTTACCAAGAACGTGAGATATATGGATATTTGCTTTGGAAGCAAAGCATTCATCCTGAAAAAAGATTCAGAAGCGCGGCAGAAGCGTTCAGGGAAATGGGGGGTGTACGTTCTGAATACGAACTCTCCCTGAGAATCCAAGGACGATTCTTCCATCCACGAGACTACGGTAATGAGATGGAATTGGTTCAGGGAGTTATGATTCCCAGCTACTCAACCTATTGCACGGTAAGAGATGCTATAATCTATCGTGACGCACGGAATGTGCCCTCAGAAACTGAAGATAGAAGGCTTCTGGCCCTAGCTATTGACTCAAAAGGCCTACCTCGTGAAGAACTATACCGAAGAAGCGGAATGGATCCAGATTCATTCAAGCAATCATTGACTAGACTCTACCAGTCTTTAAATTTGGTTAGAACAACGAGAGGGAATTATCGAACTTTGCCAGTAAATCGAATCTATGACGTTGATGAGGCAAGATTTAATGTTGTTAAAAAACTGATATTATCCTTTGGAATTGTGTCTGCTGAGGACCTCGGAATGTTGCTTAAAGGAGAAATTCCAATGGCTGAACTAAGAAAAATACTTTCGGGACTCGAAGAAGATGGAATTCTAGTGAAAGGATTCCTAAAAGAAGGAAGTGAAACTTTGTACTGGATTATAAAAGACGAACTAGAAAGAGTAAAGGGCCATCTTTTCCAAGGTAGTTTCATTCTGACACAGGCTGATAGATTATCTCATTATCTTAGCAATGATGTCAAACAAAAATTTGGTTTAGGGGCATGTAATGTTATATTCAGTTCAACGAGACCAACAGGTGCATTCAAGATGTCTAAAAGAGGAAAGGATGTGATTATAACTGAATTTGTAGGTGGAAATCAAGAACGTCACGTTATTGAGGCTTGGTGTAGGCAGTGGAGACTAAACCTTGAATGGGAACTGAAATCTGATGAAAAAGTGGAAGTCTAGTGGAATTCCCTGTAGACCGAATCTGGCAACTCGGTATGTATCTTCTGGACCTGTTCCTTAGATAGAATGTTGTTCTCTATTGCTTTCTGAGTCTTGCGAGGTACTGTCTTGGGTCCCATTACTGCACCTGGACGCTTAGGATCATCTAGATAATCTGTTTCCAACATAAATTCTGAACCTGATGAACTCTCTATGTTTGTAGATGATGAAATCAATGAAACTACAATTCCATGAGGATCCTCGAGTGCCCCTGGCCCTCCATAATGTTTTACCAGACGAGATTTTGGAAAATTAGCATTGTCTGCAATTCTGGATAAATCTGCCATAACCTCTGGCGTTCCTGATTCCGTATGGAGAACAACTGCTGCATCAACCTCCTTAGCTCTGGACAAAGATTCTGTCAGAACATCATTTGATAATTTCCATATTGGTTCGTCGACCTCGAAATGAGGGCGGCCAAGCTCTCCCAAACCAACGGTCAAATTCTCATCAACCAGTGATGTGCAATAATCCACTGCCTCAAGATATATTTCTGTTGATTTTGAGACATCATTAGAATCGAGAAGCTTTAGCAATTCGATCGGATGTGGGGCTGTAACTACTGCTACTTTGGCTCCTACTTCTCTTGCTTTGTCTGCTAATTTCAATGTTGTCGTGACCTGATCTTTGAAAGAATCAACTTTCTTCCAAGGTCCATATGGTTTGTGTACCAGAACTAAACGAGTACCACCAGCTTTGATAAAATCCTTAACCGCTAATTCCTTTCTACCCGAGGGGTCCAAATGAAAATGATTGTCAGTTATCTCCACATCATCAGAGGTAGATAGGCACGTATAGGCTTTACTCATTTATCGACACAAAATTTATATCGTGGTTTGGTTGGATTGGAGCCTGACATGAGTGCTGTAAGAAATCTAACCTTAGCGACGTTGCTAATTGCATTTAGTTTTTTCCTGACGGGAGCATCTGCAGATGACCCTGATTATGATTTCCGATTTGATGATCCGGTTGATGGAAGCGGCAATGTTGACCCTGAAAGTACAATAGCACTCAAAGTGGAAATAGAAAATCTTCTTACTAATCCTAGAGAATTTGAACTTAGTATTACAAATAATAATAATCTACAAAGCAATGGTTTGAATGCTTGGTGGAGTAATAATGGAAATGGAGAGATGTCCTCAAAATCCCAACAGTTGCCTGCTGTTGATGTTGGGGACGAAGAAACATTAGAGGGAATAACCGTTTCTATTGAAGCCACTGAAAATGCACTTTATGGAACCTATGATGTGAAGCTCAGATGCAGGGACAATGAAGAGAGCGACCCTTCCGAAACTGAACAACTAATACAACTGACTGTAAACGTAAATGAGAAGGCTGCTGTTTCAGTAGTTATCTCAGAGGGGAGTTCAAGCGAAGGTTCCATTGACATTGATGGAGAAACATCCTATCAAGTTCAGATAAACAATGATGGGAATCGAGAAGACAGCATCAGTCTTGGAATATCATCCAATGACTGGGATGCAAGTTTCAGTGAAAATTCAGTTACTATGGATGCATTTTCAAGCCAGGTAGTGACTATGACTGTAGCTTCAGACGGTAGTGTGGGTTATGGGGACAGTGACACACTTACTATTACTGCAACATCAGGAAATTCAGAAGATGCACAAGGCACATTAGATGTTACAACCTATGTTAGAGTCCAGTATGGCCTTGGAATAGAGGCTACAGCGGCAAGCGCTTCTGGAGAGCCCGGTGCCACTGTGATGTTCACCTTCAAAGTGTTGAACAAATGGTCAGACAGCGTAAATTTTGAAATTACCAAGAAGGATTGGTATAGAGGAACTGCCTCGTGTCCCTGCAATGGATGGGGATTCACTGACGGTACAGGAACCTTAGATTCTTTTGAGGAAAGAACTACCTCTAGTTCAGAAAGTGTCAGAGTCACCATATCCTCTAGTGCAGATGCAGGAGAAGTTGTAACTGTAGTCATTCTGGCCAAAGCCAGTGACGATAATGATAACGAAGCTGCTGTTGAGATAGAAATAGAAATCAGAGTAGAGGGTGAATACAATCTACAACTACTTCTTCCTAAGGGAGATCAGATTGATGTATCGCCATCCACTCCGAAAAGTCTTTCTCAATATGTGATAGTGAAAAACTTTGCCAAGGTCAATGATCTGGTGACAGTAACTGCACAATGGGAAAGTGGAGGAGAAGACTGGGAAGTTCAAGTTCCTGACCCAATAAGCATTGAATCAGCTGGATCTGCTGGCGATGAAAAGGGACTTTACATAAACGTGGAAGCACCGGCTAATGCTGCTGGTGGACAAGCCATACTGATGATAAGAGTCGAATCAGGAGGTGATAATTCAGTCTACTACGAATCTACCATAACCTTCAGAGTTGCGACCATCACAACCGGTTCCGGTCCCGAAACAGACCAACTTTCAGAAGAAAGCGATTTTCCAATTGATCCAATCTACTTGGTCTCTATAGTCCTGATAATCGGACTTGGAAGTGCTGCTGTCTTTGGTTTACAACAGAAATCCAAAGGAGCTTTTGGAGGATC
>CAZMPT010000018.1:0-15769 GCA_964568285.1 uncultured archaeon
TTATCATTCAAATAGACCAAAGTTGAAGGCATTGTCATGTAGATTGTAACCTCAAAAAGACGATTAACGTTGCTTCCTAATTCTTTTCCAACAGTCTGTACAGATTTGTATTCAAACCACATTGGTGCTGAACCTGGTCCGGCAGCGTCACTAAATCCTTCAATTGTAGTCTGGAGAAGATGCAAATCGCTACCTTCGGATGGTGTAAATGGAATCTTTGTAGCTGTTTCATTAGCAGTACAAATAAGAACCTCTAAACCATCAATTGTTTGTGAATCACCACATGTAAATGTGTCTATGTGATCACTATTCACTGGATTAGCAAATTTGAATTCTTTACCTTCTTCAGGAGGATTGTTAGGAGTCCAAGTTCCTTGTGTTGCCTCTCCGCCAATTGTAGTATGACTAGTGTAATCTGAACGATGCAGATAAGATTCTGATTCAGCAATCGTACCAAGCCAGACGCCTTCACCATCAAGGCCATCTGTAGTCAAACTGAAATTCTGGGAAAGATGGGTGTAATCATCAGTACTCTTGCTAGGATCAGCTACAACATTCAGAGTTGCACCTCCCTCATTCTTGGTTGCTGTAGGATCATACGAACCTGTACCTACATTATCAACAAATGCTCCAGTTCCAGTCTCTGCATCAAAATCAAATGTGTCTATAGTACCATCAAAATAGATATTTACATCGAAATCATCAGAGAATTTCATTGCATTTGGAACATAAACTCCCATAACATATGCAGATATTAGCAGAAACACTGCTCCTACGGCCACTAGAGCCTGTGCTGTCCATTCGGGTAGATTCATGTTGCTCATGTTTTTCTCCCAATGCCGAGGCAAAGAGTTTGTATCAGATTTCTCTGAAACAATAACCATTGCTAAAAAAAATCGTATATAACCTTTGTCATTGTGTTTCTAAATATAAATCAGGAGCCTAATTCTTCTAATTTAGTTATGAAAAGCTTGATTTCTTCAACACTCCAGTCTGGATAAAATTCCCCAAATCGTGACCAAGCTTCGGGATCCTGATCGGCCATACGATAAAGATCCACAAGGGTTGCCTGAACTTTACCTTCATCATAAGTCTTAGAATAATCTGCCAAACGTCGTTCAACTTTATCTTTGTCCACACTATAGCTTGTGTTTATGTCTAAGTCACTAAATTCTAGATAATCTCCTAAAAGGGACTGTGGAACATACAGAATATACATACCTGAAAAGAAAACACCAAATTGAAATAACAAATAACCTTCTGGAGCATAGCCGAATGTGAACCAGCCATCCTCGCCCATGTACCATTTTGTGTAATAGTAATAGCTAATGAATGTACAAACAAAAAAGGAGGGGACTGAGAATAACCAGTCTGTAAGACTTATTGATCTATCTGCTTCAGGAATCTCACCAATAATGGTGTATCTTAAACTGTATATTTCCAGAATCATCCAGTACATCAAGAATAAGGCCAAAAATATCAGAATTAAAGCAACAAAGAACCATACATAGCCTTGATCGAACATTACGAAAAGAATTATGGTTCCCAGAGCAGTCAACCAGTATACTCCTATCAACCATATTCCATGTGACCATATCTTATGGAAAAGCTGTTGAAGACACAAAATACAAGCTATTCCTGATATCAACCACAGTGGCGTCGAAATTAAGTAGAATTCTATTCCAAACAATGGCAAAGCTATAAGGTTTCCAATGCCTGATTCCACATATCCTGATAATAGAGATGTTGTAAACGTCAAAGTAGACAAAACCAGTAGAAGTGAATCTTCAGCTGACCTATCGAGATTAAATTGCCGACCTAACAGACCCATGCTATTATTGAAGTTGAAAGTTAGTACAAATAGATTATGTGTGATGTGTAAATCAATTTTCTTCCATTGCTTGTTTCAATAAATCACCCATAGTCAAACCCTCACTCGATTTTTTAGATTTAGGTTCTGGACTATCTTCAACATTCTCCATCAGTCTGATTTTTAGAAAATTCTCTAACTTCTTAATTAATTTCTCATTAGGTCTCATGTTTCCAGCTTCAACTGATGTCACTATAGACTTCTTCTCAGATATCTTACTAGCTAGAGTTCCATGGTCCAGACCCAATTTTTCTCTTGCCTTTCTTACTACTGCACCATAATCACTAATCAAAACCTTGTCATCGGTTTCAATATCACTATATCTTCTTTTCAAATCCCTTTTCTGAAGAGTCTGAGCAACATAGGCTCTATGTCCTATTGATTCTCTATGCGTTGGTTCTGAACCTAAAGCAACACATGAACTACATACTTGAATTACGGAACCTGAGATTTTACGAGGTGATAACATGGCTGACTCGGAACCGCACATTTCACATAACATTTGAAATCAAAACTGATATATAACTGAGTCAATTAAATGTTTAGTGATTTAAGGTGGCTTCAGACGAAGACGAAGGAGACGTGTCAGCACCCTCAAAAGGAGAGGATTGGGACAAATGGCTTATCGAAGAGACTGAGAGATTTGAAGCTGAAAAGAGGCAACTTGAAACAGATGTATCAAGAATGAAAAGGGAGAATGCACATCTCAAAGGCGAACTTGCCAGACTTAGAGCTCCTCCCCAAGTCATAGGGACCGTTAGAGACATTCTAGATGATGGACGTGTAAGTATCAAGTCTAGTAGTGGTCCTGATTTTGTGGTGCATATATCTGAAGGAATCGATAAGGAAAAACTGGAAATTGGGGACCGTGTTGCCTTACATCGCCAAACCTTAGCAGTTCTAGAAACACTGCCCTCGGCCAAGGATCCTCTTGTAATGGGTGCAGAAGTCGAAAGCAAACCGATTGAAACCTACAAGGATGTTGGAGGATTGGCAGAAGAGTTGGATGAACTGAGAAGTACGATAGAATTACCTATGCTTCACCCTAAACGCTTTACCAAAATAGGAATTGAACCTCCAAAAGGAGTTTTACTAGTCGGTCCACCAGGAACTGGAAAGACCCTGATGGCAAAGGCTGTAGCTAATGCAACAAATGCCACTTTCATCAGATTAATTGGTAGCGAATTAGTACAGAAATACATTGGTGAGGGTGCAAGACTTGTAAGAGAACTCTTCCAACTTGCTCAAGAAAAAGCTCCAAGTATAATATTTATTGATGAACTTGATGCAGTAGGCGCAAAACGAATGGATGTTGGAACAACTGGCGACAGAGAAGTACAAAGAACACTGATGCAGTTACTAGGTGAATTAGATGGATTCACACCAAGAGGAGATGTTTCAATCATGGCAGCCTCAAATCGACCAGATATTCTTGATGAAGCTCTGTTAAGACCAGGTAGATTTGATAGAATAATCAAGATACCTTTACCTGAAGAAGATGCAAGGATGAAAATAATAAAAATCCATACTTCTAAAATGTCGATTGCAAAGGGAGTTAATTACAAGAATATAATCGCAGAGACCGAAGGTCTTTCTGGAGCAGATCTAAGAGCCCTGTGCGTAGAAGCTGGAATGAATGCTATCAAAAGTCGAAGAACTCAGATTACGAATAAGAATTTCACAGAAGCACTTGAAAAAATCAAGAATCGCCTGAATGAGACGGATATATCCGAACCTGAAGGTGGGCTATACTATTGAATCAAAAATCGGCAAAAAGAAACGCGGCTGAGGAAGCTGTAAAACTTGTCAAAAATGGAATGACGGTAGGTCTAGGTACTGGATCTACTGCTTCAATCGCTGTTGATCTTATAGGTGAAAAATTGTCTGAGAGTTTCCAGATTATTGGGATGCCTACCTCTATACAAACAAAAAATCAGGCCGAGAAATGGGGGATAAAGCTAATTGATATCGATGACGAGAATAGTATTGATATTGCCATTGATGGAGCAGATGAGGTCTCTACTGATTTAAACTTAATTAAAGGACTAGGAGGGGCCTTGCTAAGAGAAAAAAAGGTTGAAAAGAAGGCTAAAGAACTAATTATAATTGTGGATGAAACAAAAATGGTTGAACGATTAGGTGCTGGGCCATTGCCTGTGGAAGTAAAAATGACCAATCACGATTCTACGTCCAAAAAAATTGAGAATTTGGGATGTAAATCTGAACATAGAATTGAAAGCGATGGAAGACCTTTTGTTACTGATAATGGAAATTATATTTACCATTGCCATTTTGATAGAGGTATAGAAGATCCAAGAATGATTGACAAGGAATTATTGAGTATAAATGGTGTTGTTGACACCGGGTTATTCATAGATATGGCGACAAAAGTGATTGTTGGTAAAGAAAAAGGAACTGAGATTATCGAATAATCACTTACCACGCTGTTCTTTGGCCTTAGGCCTTAATCCCTTGTAGTTACATTTTCGACACTTTTCGGCTTTCCAAGCATTAATTGCATTGCACTGCATGCAGACTTTTTTGTTGAACATGCGTGCCTCGGCTTCAGGGAAACGTGCCATGGTGGCGCCGTAGAAGGCGTAGTTATAATGATTTGTGCTAAAAAGAGCATTTATGAAAACAAAAGAACTAATAAAGAAGCTTCCAGTGACAGTCTATGAATCTATGGCCCGTAAGGGCGAATCATGTCCGAGGTTATTAACAATTGATAATGGCTAGATCATGTTGGAAATATATGCAAATAAAGGATGTTTCAGCCTTTCAAGGAGGATTCTGATTTAGTGACTTTGCTAGCAGCTTTTACATCAGTAACTGACGGATTAGAAAATCCTGAATTGCAATGGGGCCGAATTGCACTTTTCCTTTTCCTAGCTCTTGGTGTTTCTTTTATCTGTTCATTACTTGAGGCTATTATTCTTTCAGTAACTTGGTCACATATTGAACTACTAGGAAAAGATGAACAGAATAGTGGATATCGACTTAAAAGACTGAAAGAAGATATTGATCAACCATTAGCTGCCATTCTGACACTTAATACTATTTCACATACTATCGGGGCTGCAGGTGTAGGTTCTGAATTTCATAAACTAGGTAATGAATGGTTTACTGCAGCATCAATTATTCTAACTGTACTGATACTAGTTTTCTCTGAGATAATACCTAAAACTCTAGGGGCAATCTACTGGAGAAAATTGGCTCCAACCTCTGCATATGTTTTAGATGGTCTTGTGTGGATTACTTGGCCTATAGTTATCATACTAAACAGTTTCTCAAAGAAAATAGCTGAGGGTAATGAAGATCAAAAGGAAATGACACGTGAAGAAATGATTGCTGTTGCAGAAATAGGAGAGACACAAGGGGCACTCGAAAAGCAAGAAACTAAAGTCATAAAGAATCTACTAACTCTTGACAAAATTCTTGCTGAAGATGTTATGACACCTAGTACTGTCATGATGACAATACATAGAACTGAAACTGTGGGGAAGGTAGTTGAAGAAAACGTTCCAATTCCTTTCTCGAGAATTCCTATTCATGATGAGAATATAGATGACGTAATTGGAGTTGTATTCAGAAGTACAATAATGGAACTCCAAAGTAAAGGTGAAGATAATACAAAAATGGAGGATATCATTTCCAAACTATCGACAGTGAGTCCTGAAGACTCTGTTGCAACTTTGTTGGATGAATTTTTGCGGAAAAGAGAACATATATTCCTAGTTGTGGACGAATATGGAACTACTCAAGGAATCATAACTTTGGAAGATGCAATGGAAACATTGTTAGGAGCTGAGATAGTTGATGAATCTGACTCTGTAGAGGATATGAGACAACTAGCTAGAGAACTTTGGGAAAAGAGGCGAAAAAGAAAAACTAATTTGATATCTGACTAGAATACCACTCTTTTATTCGATTTAAAGTCCAAATTAAGCTTGGAAGAACAAATATCGCAATTAACACTGAATACACGATAGTAGCTGCAGTTATAATTCCAAAATTTCTTACAAGTGGCATTGGAGAAAGAAATAATACTGCAAAACCACAAACCGTTGTGAGACCTGAAATAAACAGAGCTGAACCTGTGCGCTCTATTGTTGTTTCAATAGCCTGTCTCTCACTTTTGTGTTCTATTTCTTCTCTGAATCTCTCAACAACATGGATGGCATAATCTATACCTAAACCTATAGTCAAAGCCGTTACCATAACAGTTAGAACATTCAGAGTAATCCCCAGCGCAGCCATCGTCGCCATTATCCAAACTGTAGCAAGGATTGTTGGTAGAATTGCTAGTGTAGCCATTCCAAAATTGCGATAGATAAACACTAACATCAATGCTGCTAGAACAATAGATGTTAACGTTGAGCTAATCTGTGTAGACTGTATCTCATTCACGGTAACACTTGTCAAGACATGTCCTCCAGTGAAACTGATATCATAATCATTCATGCTAGATGGAATATTTTCCTTCAATTCAGCACGCATATATTCTAAACCATCATTGTCTAAATCATTTAATCTATCTGGCCCAATGTTAACTCTTACTACTGAGGACGTATATTGACCCATCTCATCTCTATATAATAAGTGTTTTATTTCATCTGAATAGGTTGTACCTGTGAATGGATCTGCAACGTCTATATCTCTAAGATACAAATAGTCATACAAATTCTTGATATCAGAATCTGAAGTCTGACTAAAGGATTTAGATTCAAAAGTAAGATTGAAAGTATGTTTCAGAGACTGAACATAAATATATTCATCAATGCTGTTCCGTACTGCTGAATACTTAATCTCACTTTCGTTCTGAAGATTAGAAAATTTTATCTGTGATTTTTCAGAATTCTCTGGTACGTTTGCAGAAACACTTGAAACTAATGAGAAATCAGGGGAAAGGGGGTTAAGTAAAATATCTTCTCCAATTTGTTCATCGTTCTTGTCAAACCAAAAAATTGTTACCTCTAATGATGGAGAGGTCCCGTTCCAAGTCACTTCTAGATTATCTCCTGGAACAACACTAAACATATTCGTTATAATCCATTTATGTGTGGTATCTTGCCCTTTGTCAACATTGTAGTCTTCCGAGTCTACGGCCTTCTGAACAACTTCATGAACTGATTCAATGCTTGCCTCAGAACCGACTTGAATTATGAATCTGTCATCATTCAAACCATAATTGTCACTTCCTTGCTCACCGTGCTTGAAATCGTACAAATTATCTAAAAAATCCCTCTTCGCCACATCACCTTCAATCAAAATTTGCGATTGTGAATAGCTAGCTCCTCTAAATTCACTCTGAATATTTTCACCAGTGATCATTATTTCCAAATCATCTGACAGGAAGTCATCCAATGTAAATGAAGTGCTGATTTGAGAAGCCCCACCGATTGCTAAAAGGGTTATCACAACCACTGTAGAAACTATCGCCTGAGGGTGTTTATCAACCAACTCTGAAGCTCGTGAGATAGTCTTTTCAATTATATCTGAACCAGATACAGTTGTGACTCTACCTTCTGAATTGGAATCTAAAACATATCTAAGTGAAGTGTAAAATAAAATGGTCAGAATAAATGATGAGAAAATTCCTGCTGCACAAAGCAGACTGAAGTCACGTACTGGGCCAACACCACCACTTATCCCAGACAGAAAAGCAATAATTGTCGTGATTGCTGCAAGAAGCAGTGCTCTTCCCGTGTGTACCTGAGAATCTAGGAGTGACTCTTCTACAGTATTTCCTGCATTCAGCCCTTCCTGGTATCTACGGCTAATATGTACTGAAAAATCAATACCCAGTCCCACTACTAAAGGTACGACCGCAACATCAATTGCAGTAAAAGTTATACCCATTACAACTCCAAATGCAAAGGTCCAGATAACCGAGATAACTAATGTCACTAGTGGTAAAATAACATAACTCCAGTGACGGAAGGTAAACCATAGAAGGATTACTGTAACTACAAGCATCCCTAAGGCCATTAACACATTAGTATCTTGTGTTGATTGATCTACGTCATATGCCAGAAGGTGCACGGAGAAGGCTTCGGCCTGAATACCACTTTCTGAATCTGAGTTGTGATTTTCAGAGAGAATTCTTATTTTCTGTCCAACTTCTTTTTTTTCTTGAGTTGTCAATTCCGGATCTAGATTAATCATTATGATAGTAGAATTTGCGATTGGGGCTGCTTTGTCATTCTCCGGAAGGACGAAAGCATTCATGTTCATATCTCTATTTACTAGAACATCCAATACAAAGTCAACATCATCCCACGTATAATTTCCTTCTTGATTAGATGTCTTTATAGAATCCCAGACCCTATCCCAATTTGAGTAATTGCATTCCTCTGTAGACTCATCATATTTTCCATTACCATTCGAATCCTCATATTCCAAGCATCTTTCTCCATTCACTTCATCAAGAGAAGTGCCACTATCTCTTAGTGCGTCATCGAAGAAACCAGCGACAGAAAGTACATCCTCAACACCATCTATTTCTGAAGATTGTTGATGCAAAACTAGAATGTCAGCTAAATTCTGCATAGTAAGAACATTATTGCCAACAGTTGGGATGACATACAAGCTAACTACACTAGAGTCCTTACCAAATTGTTCTGATATAGTATCATAAGTCTCAACCTCTTCAGATTGTGGAAGAAATGCTTGAACATCTGTTGCAAACTCAACCTTAAGAAGTGATGGAAAAGCTACTAGTGTAAGGAGCACTACAATCAATATTATGGACCTTGGACTATCAATTGGAAGTCTTGCATAACGCTCTAGCATACGCCTTGCATAAGAAGCTCTGTTAAAACTTGTTGTTAGCGACCCAAACGTCTTTTACGCTGCTGAAAAGAACGAATCGCACGTAAGAAATCAATCTTTCTCATATCTGGCCAGAAAACGTCTGCAAAATACAACTCAGAGTAAGCCAGTTGCCATAATAAGAAATTACTAATTCTTTCTTCACCAGAAGTTCTCAATATAAGATCCGGATCTGGAAGATCACTAGTGTACAAATTTTCAGATATCAAATCGGCATCAATCTGCGAACTACTAACTTCTCCAGATTCTATTTTCTTTGCAATTTTTTCCATAGACCTTACGATTTCCTGTCGGCCTCCATAGGCCACAGCTAAATTGTAATTGTAATCATTATATTTCTTAGTTCGAGATTCAGCATATTCTATGGCCTCGAGAACATGCTGAGGTAACATTTCACGATGGCCAATAGCACGAACGCGGACTTTATTCTCATGAACGCGCGGATCATCACCCGCATCTCGAAATGACTGAGCAAATAAATCCATCAAAGCAGAAAGTTCTTCTTCACCACGATTGAAATTTTCTAATGAAAAGGCGTATACTGTTAAATAACGAATGTCAAGGCTTCTAGTCCACTCTGATAAATCCTCCAGAGTTCCCTTACCCAGAATGTGTCCTTCATATGTTGGTAGACCTAGACTTTCAGCGTGTCTCCTATTTCCATCCATTATCACTGCAAGATGATTAGGAACTGGACCTTTACGAACCTGACGTAACAGTCTTCTTTCATACAACTTGTAAACCGGGGACAGGAACTTCCGTGCTATCCTTCTCACAAATTACCATGTGCATACAACATTATAAAATAACTTTATTGGACAAGTGTGAGAAACGATTACCTTTTTGAATTGGGAGGTGAAAACAAACACCTTGCTAAATTTGAAGCTTTAGAATTATTGAAAAGTGAGAATTATGAACCAAAGATAGGTTTTGAAGAAAACCAGATTATAACTTTCAGACTTTCTAGAAAAATGAATAGGGAGATTATCCAGAGGCTGGGTATGACTAAAAGGATTTCAAGAATTATACTACAAACAAATGAGGACCGTGTTTCAGAAGCGCTTAAACAACTCAATAAAATAAAAATAGGGAAAAAAAGTTTTGCGATACGTGGAATTGAAAACCGTGAAACGCATGAAAGAAAAAATGCCATTCTAATAGGTGAAAAAATATCTAAAGAGAATGAAATAAATTTAGATAAACCAGATGTTAAGATACTATACTACTCTGGTACCAAGACCATTATATCCATATCGGAAACAAAATCACGAACGGCCTACAAAAAATGCCTAGAACGTCACGTGAAGTATAGGCCTTATTTCTCACCAATAAGTATTCATCCAAGAATTGCCCGTTCCATGATAAATCTTTCAAAATGCCCACAAAATGGTAAAATCATTGATCCTTTTTGTGGAACCGGTGGAATATTAATTGAAGGTGCTGATATAGGAATGCAGACTAGTGGGATAGATATTTCACCTAGAATGGTAGAGAATACATTAGGAAATCTAAAACATTTCGGGTTCCAAGGAGAGATAAAAGAAGGAGATGTTGGAATGTTAGAGGAAGAAAACTTTAACGCTATAGTAACAGACCCACCTTATGGAATATCCAGTAGCAGTAACAAAGAAGATGTGGGAATCCTCCTTAGTAGAACTATGCAGATTTTTTCAAACAATCTAAAATCAGGTCAAAGAGCAGTTATAGCGATATCTAATCCAGAACTGATTAATTCAAAGAATTTTGATGTCGTTCACCGATTTGAATGGTATATTCACAAGTCACTTACTAGACACATTCTTGTTTTAGAGAAAACTAATAGCTGACATCGATAGTTACATCGTAAGACATACTACCATTTTCACCTTCTATAATAAATTCATAATCACCTATAGCCTCCAATCTTTCGCTGTCGACTGACCATGAACCATCTCCTTCCTGAACATTAGTTTCATTTTCAAGATTGTTGCCTTGAGCGTCTTTCAGTATAAGATTAACTGAAGAAGGATCAATGTTTCCCGTAATTTGATTGTTGTCGTCTAGTTCCCAAGTTATGTAGACACTAACGGCACCTGACTGCACTGGGAATTCAGCTTCGTCGGTTTCTCCTTCATCCACATCACCACTAGCTTCACCATGATAATCTTCAACAACACTAACTGTTGTTTCAGTTTCATCTGTTAGTCCTGTAGAATCTGTGACCAGAAGAACAACATAGTAATCTCCACCTTCTTCGTAAGTACGTTCAACTGTCTCGCCTTCATATTCCATACTATCGCCTTCAAAATTCCAAGTAAAAGATAGTTCATCCCCGTCAGGATCTGTAGAGTCTGATGCAGAAAACACAATTGTTTCATTGGCTTGTATTTTTGGATTAGAAGGATTTATTCGGGCTATTGGAGAACGGCCTGAACCAGAATTGTCTTCTATTGTGTCATCACTGTCTTCTTCTTCTAAAACAAGAATATAATATCCATAGCCTCCAGAAGCCCCCAAAGCAAGGAGTAGAATTAGCAAAATGAGAGTGACTTTCTTCATTTCTGTTCGCAACCTAGTTATGGCATATTAATAGTTACCCATGCCCTTAATCGTCGATTATTCCAAGAAAAGCATATAAATAGGCCGCCGGAGTGGCGCCAACTCTGGGTTTTAATCCTTGAGAAATGTATGTCAGACGATTCAGATTTCAAGTATATCATACGCATAGCTAACACCGACGTATCTGGTGAAGAACGGTTAGCAACTGCCCTAACCTCAATCAGAGGTGTAGGAGATAGAATAAGTAATGCAATAGTAAAAAAATTGGGACTAGATCCAAATAAAGTTGCTGGAAAATTAGATGACAAGAATGTTGAGGATATCGAGAATGCTGTAATGACACTTAATGAACATGTTCCCGACTGGTTGCTAAATAGGCAAAAAGATTACGATAGCGGAGACGATATTCATCCCGTAAGTATAGACTTGAAGATGCTTCATGATGATGATTTAAATCGAATGAAAAAGGTAAAGTCCTACAAAGGAGTTAGACACGCATCAGGCCATAAAGTCAGAGGACAGAGAACCTACTCAAATGGTAGAAAAGGACTGGCATTGGGTGTCAGCCGTAAGAAAGGAACTGGAACATAGAACAAATGGGTGATCCTAAATTTCCAAGTAAGCATTACGACACTCCATCACATCCGTGGCAAAAAGTTAGGATAGAGCAAGAATCTGGACTGATTCATCAGTATGGGCTTAAAAATAAAAAAGAAATCTGGAGAGCTAATACAAAAGTAAGAGAAATGAGAAGACAAGCCAGAAAGCTTACAGCTAATTCAAGTGACAAGCAATCTCAGAATGAAAGAGATTTACTATTAGCCAAATTGAATCGCCTTGGAATGATAGAACAGAATTCAGGCCTAGAGGATATACTTAGAATGACACCTGAGAATATTCTTGATCGCAGACTACAAACACAAGTTTATCTTCAAGGTTTAGCATCTACAGTAAAACAGGCAAGACAGCTTATCGTTCATGGGCACATATCTATTGATGGCGCTGTAACCAGAGTCCCTGGAATGTTAGTTACAAAATTGCAAGAGAAAAATATATCTTACTCATCAACATCGGCACTTACGAATGATCTTCACCCTGTGAGGCCAGGAATAAAGGAAACTTTTGATGAGGAAATAGAAGAAAAAGAGGAACTTATTGTAGAAGAGAGTAAGAAGGAAACTGAAGTTAAAAAAGATATCAAAATAAATGATGAAAAAACAAAGATAGTGGAGAAGAAAAATAATGGATAAATGGGCCATAGCACATATCTTTGCCTCACATAATAATATAATTATTACAGTGACAGACTCTACCGGTGCTGAAACAATTGCCAAGTCCTCAGGTGGGATGGTTGTTAGAGCTCAGAGAGAAGAGTCTCGACCTCATGCAGCTATGTTAGCAGCGAATCAAGTAGCTGAATCCCTGAAAGAGAAGGGAATAGAAAATTTACACGTCAAACTTAGAGGTGCTGGAGGAAAAAGGGGAGGAACTCCTGGGCCAGGAGCTCAAGCTGCAATCAGGGCTTTAGCTAGAGCTGGTATACTAATAACACGAATTGATGATGTTACGCCCATACCTCATGATGGAGGAAAACCCAAAGGTGGTAGGAGAGGGAGAAGAGTATAATGAAAGTAGACATTAGGAAGATGGAGGACTACTATGCTCAAGTTGAATTTAAAGACGTGAATTATTCATTTGTCAACTCTGTCAGAAGATCACTGGTTTCAATGGTCCCATGTCTTGCAATACACGAAATAGATTTTCACATGGGTTCACTTGGTTCATATGTGGATGAAGAGAGTGGTGAAGAAAGGGAATACGAATCAATAAGCGCCATGTTTAACGAGATTGTATCTCACAGAATAGGAATGCTGCCAATACCTACTGATAAGAAAACCATAGAGGCATTCGCTGACGCCGTGGATGACGATAGCAAACAACCGGACATCATGTACTCATTACACAAACAAGGGCCCAGTACTGTTTATTCTAGTGACTTGGAACCTGTAAGTGGAGACAATTCGCTAGTTATACCTGAATCGAATGTACCAATAGTCAAGCTAGGTGAGGGACAGGCAATTCTAATATACGCTAAGGCAAAAATGGGAAATGCTAAAAGACATGCAAAGTGGCAATGTGCTGTTGCTCCAAGATTCTATCAGGCTCCAACATTAACTGTTATTCCTAGAAAAGGAGCAAAAACAGTAATAGAAACTGTTGGAAAGACTAAGTTCAAGAAGAAAGGGAAAAATCAGGTTATAGATGACCCTGTAGAAGCTCATGAGGCTCTGAGAAGATTAGAGAAACTTTGGAATAATCAAGATGCACAGGATTCAATGGAAGTAACTACAAAGAAGGATCATTTTATATTCGAATTTGAAACGAATGGAGCTATGAAGGCCAAATTAGCTTTAGATCAAGCTCTTAAGGCGTTGGACAGCCATTGTAATGATTTCGTGTCCAGCATTGACGCGGCCGCATAAAGCGGGGGTCGCATAGCCAGGCCAATTGCGCTAGGTTGAGGGCCTAGTCCTTAGTGGTGCGTGGGTTCAAATCCCACCCCCCGCACCAATTATTCTAGTTTAATTTCCAGACCAAACAGTTTTTTGATTTCAAATCCACCGCTTGGAAGTAATCTTTCAACATCAGAAATATCAATTTCAAAAGCCCCTGATAATTTCTTAGAAACATTTTTTCTATCCACAAATCCTGGCTTAAAGACGACATATTTCTTAGAGTGTTTTTCTAAGGAAGTTACAGGACCTCCCATCAATTTTTTGCTTCCATCGTAATCAATAAGACCAATAGCCAATGTAACTTCCAGATTTCTATTCCAATTTCTTTTCCCCCTAATTACAAAAGAGCCCTTCGCCAAAAATTCACCAGTGTTAGGAGTTTTGGAAACCTTGTCACTTTCAACCCAGAAAGAGTGTCCACTAGAAACACGAGCTGACCATGCTTTACTGTAAGCTAAACTAAAATGAGAAGCTTCAAGCATAGACTCTGAAGACGGAGGAACTCCAATATTCTTTACAACAACGCTTGGAGCACCATGGATATCTGCATGGGCATATCTATCCATGTTCTTCAAATATTTCTTAACAACCATTTCATTAGATCTAGCATCCTTTCCACCAACTGCTATTTCTCCATCAGATGTTATAAACCAGCGATACTTCTCAAACCATTCTAGTTTCTCATTTTTAATCTTTTTATTCTCGGGTTTCTTGGATTTTTTAGTCTTCAGGATTTCCTCAGTTCGTCTGGCTTTTCTCTCCAATTCTTTAGCCTTGTCAAAAAAATCTGATGCATTAGACTCGGATGATTTAAGTGTGTCAATTTTGATTTCTAAATCATCTATCAAAATTTTCTCTTTACCTTCTTCTATACCTTTTCTTACTGTTTCTATATTAGAAAAAATTACTTCTCCAAATTCTCGCATTCTTTTGGCTTGAGTAATATAATCTTCAATCGCCTTCTTTTGTCTATCTTCTCTAATCTTATCCTTGTTATCTATTTTCTTGACGGGTACTTCCATTGAATCAACATAATTTACTATTGCATCATCAAAAGTGTCAAACTGTAGTCCTTTTTCCAAATTAGTTAAATTCAGAGATGAGACTGTAATACTGTTACCTTCATCATCTAAAAAGATTGTAGGTTTGATTTTATCAGAAAGTATTTCTTGTACCTGATTGTAAATATCATGAATTTGTGGTTCCTTAACATTCTTCTTGCCATCAATTTCTAATTTGTGGCAAACTAAATTTGATATTTCTCCCCCAAGATTACAATTAATTGTCAAAGATGCTCCAAGAGGTCTCTCAGAATCCAGTAGTACTCTCTTAAAATCTGAATATTCAGATTCAAATGGATTAAATCCAATAGGAGGTTTATATTCAACTCCTGAACTCAAACTACGGTGTCTGAATTTTTGCTTGCGCATGACTGTAGATATATTCCCCTCATGACAAAGAATTGCATTACCCTTGTGGAATAATTCAAATATCAGACTGTGCCTTTGTTCAGCCCTAACAAATTCCATACAGAGTATTCTATCTCCATTAAGTTGCGTTATAGAATTCAAACGACCTTTCTTAATTGCTTTTCTTACAGAATTGACAAAAACTCCTTTATTTGATTCCGTGCTGACTTGTTCTTTTGTTAAATACAACCAACCACCAAAGTCAACTACAAATCGAACTGTTCCTGTTTTAGAGCTTCTTAATTTTAGAACCAGCTTGTCTTCATCTGGCCTACCAAATTGATCTAATCTACAGCCAACTAAAACTTGCCAATTCGAAACCAACGCCCTAATATCAGGGGCAGTCAGGGCTTTCTTCATAGACCTTTCTGACTTTGTGAGATTTAATCTTCCAAGTCTTCTTTATTTCGGTAATATGTTGACAGGAGAACTGCTGCACCAACAGCTGCTGTAAGTGCTAAGAAGCCCATATAGAAAGAAGGATTACTTGCTTTAGTTCTTACAACCTTGAAAGTAGTGCTTCCTTGATTATTGTCCTCATC
>CAZMPT010000019.1:0-6463 GCA_964568285.1 uncultured archaeon
CAAATACAGGTACTTGAATCTTGTATTTCTCGTAAAGTCTGGTGTGCAAAGGATCGGGTTCCAATGCTGACGTCGTAAGTGTGCCTCTTCCCGATAATAGAACTGCTGCCAGACCAACTATCATTGAATCTGGAGAAGGGCTGGGCGTTCCTAATACTTCCAAAAGTAACTTCCTTCCAGCTACGGCCAATTGGCTATTATGTTCCATTACTGCTGGCCAACCGCCATCCAACATGCTTCCAACGTGTTCTATTGCCTTGGGAATGCAAAGCCAGGGCGTAACGTCCTGTGTTCCTAGCCAATCGAATTCAAACCTGAATTTCTCATTGATTGTGCCTGGTACTGAAGCTCCGTGACTGATACACAGTGGACGGATTTGTTCTCTTCGATCCTTACGAACGTAAAGGAATGCTGAGCCTTTTGGTGTGCAGAGCCATTTGTGTGCGTTTCCAGTTGCATAAGCTGGATTCAAATCTTTGATGTTTAATGGAACAATCCCTGGCCCGTGTGCTGCATCCAGTAGAACATCAATGTCTCGAGATTGTAGTTCATTGATAAGGGCTTCAAAGGGCATTAGAAGGCCTGTAGGGCTGGTTACTGTATCGATTAGTGCTAATCTTGACTTAGGTGTGGTGTGGCTCAGAATGGTGTCAATTACCTGCCTATCATTTTCAACTGGAAAGGGTAAAGGAACTACGACCGTCTTGGCTCCTGTTTTTTTCGTCACAAAGTCTACGGAATTCCAGCATGCTTGGTAGGAATGATCTGGGACAAGAATCTCATCTCTGGGTTGTAAGTCCAATGATTTCAGAACTGTGTTAACGCCAGAAGTGGCATTGGTCACAAATGCCATGCCTTCTGGGTCTGCATTAATGAAATTAGATAGTGTATTCAATGCCTCGGCCCACAATTCCCTAGCTTCCGTCTCCATGAACTTTACAGGGTCTCTCTCTAATTTTTGTCTTAATTGGGTTTGAAAATCAAGAATCTCTCTAGGGCAGGCACCAAAGGAACCATGGTTCAGAAAAACTATATTCGGGTCTAAATCCCAGTGTTTTGATAGTTCACTACGGTTTGGATGGGGAGGCATATCAGCGCATTTTTGTGAATCTTCTCATTACGCCCTTGATTCTATCTCGAGAATCCTCATCAATGAATCCTTCTTCGATTTTTGAATCGAGATATTCTACGGCGCTCTCTAATGATTCGCGTGCACCTTTGGCTGTTAAAGATGCAAGAAAAGGCTCAGCCTCCTTTTCGGAAATTCCAGACTCCAATACTATCTCTTTCAAGAAGAAAAGAAGTTCTGTTCGGCGACCCTCGTTCAACATCGCCTTGGGTTTGTTCTTCTTCTGTGGTTTTTTAATCTTTCTTTGGGGAGGTTGGGCCTTACTAGGGCCTCGGCGCCTGTGTCTCCCTCTCCTCGCCAGAGTTAATCGCCTCCCATTTCCTTAATGGCGGCTTCTATGTCTTCTTTTGACATCTCATCACGATTGAAATATTTCTTGTTCCCTGTATCGCGCTTTAATTTCATAAGTACGCTCCAGCGACTTGGTGGGCCTCTACTACGGCCTCCTCCTCTATGATCTCTTCCCATCCTAGGCATTTCATATTCAAGATCTGAGAGGTTTACGCTCTCTTTGATGTTCTCAAGTTGAGCTTTGGATTCTTTCATACTTCCGTGTTTTCCTAAACTTATTCTCATGTGTCCACGTACTAAATTGGCTCGTGCATCTTTTAGATCAATGGTCATGCCATCACTAACAATCTCACATTCATCGTTCCAAAAACTCATTATCACTGTTCCTGTTTCGTCTCCGACTAGGCCTTCACAGATCACCGTGCCATTGTCCATAGCGCGTGGTTCTTCCAGACTTAAAACCTTGACCGGCATATTGACGCGGCCAGTTCTAGGGGTCAATTCATCTACTTTCAAATTATCTACCTATCTTTCGGACAAGAGAGCCTATTATAATGCTTCCTAAGATGTCTAATTATCCATAATAGACTTATATCCAATTAGGGGGAAAAGGAGGATTGGGCATAAGTATATATACCCTGTCTGGTAGTAATGGATAGATTCGGAATTGCCGCCGGGTCGGAAAAAAGAGAGGCAACAACATGAACACGAACGAGACGGATTTTGAAACACATGTCGACGATATAGCAAAAGCTGTAGGCGATAAGCTAGAGCGCAGCGTAATCGTTTCTGAATTGAAACGCTACGTGGAGGAATATGGAATTGATCTGGCCACGGCCAAAGAATCCATAGTTAGAAAACACTACGGAAATCCCAGTGCATTACAAATGGGAGCTGAGAAACTTTTAGCTCAGATTGGGCCAAGTGATAACAATATTCAATTAAAAGTAAAAATTGTTTCTGTCTTCCGAAAAGAAATAACTACCAAGGAAGGCACTCAGAAAGTTCTCTTTGAAGGGGAAATGGGAGATTCTACTATGCGTATGCGATATACGTATTGGAGTGATCAATGTGACTTTGAGAATGGGGACGTAGTGGAGGTTTTGAATGCGTATTCAAAGAGTTGGAATGATAGAATCACTTTGAATATAAACGAAGGTAGCATGAGAAAAGTACAGGATGTTGAACTAGAGAATCTTGACTTGGGCATTGTAAAGCAATCAACAAACGTGTCTGGAGAAGAACTTGAACTAGTAAACCTGAAACCAGGAATGTCCAATGTTAGTGTTGAACTCAGAGTTTTGGAAGTAGAAACCCGAAACATCACAGTCAAGGGAGAAGCAAAAACTATCTTTGGAGGGAATGTAGGTGACAAGAGTGGAACGTGCAGATTCACTTCATGGGAAGATCATAATATCATTGCAGGAAAAGCATACAAAATAGAAAACGCGTATGTGAAAGAATTCAATGGCCCCGACCTTCAATTCGGAGAGTATACTAAATTTACAGAAGTCGAGGGTGAAGGGCTTCCTTCTCTAAAGGACTATGAGGATGGTGTTCAATACACTTTAGCGCAGCTAGATGAACGAAACGGAGCCTCTGATGCAGTGGTTGAAGGGCATGTATTCACTATACGTGATGACAGTGGCTTGATATTTAGAGACAAAGAAACCAATCGTGTAATTAGAAACGGAGATGACCGTAAGAATGCAGTTCCGGATTTGAGAATTCGAATGATCTTTGACGATGGCTCGGGCTCTTGTACTGCGTACCTTAACCGAGAACTCACTGAGAAAATTCTAGAACGTGATTTGGATTCCTGCCTTGAATTTGTCAAAGAAAACTTTGGACCTGAAGCTTTACTAGATGAAATAGAGGATGCTTTGTTACTAAAGCCTCTGAAATTAAGGGGATTTGCAAGGTCAGATGAATATGGGTTATCCTTCTTTGCTAGAAGTTGTGAGCCTGCAACTGAAATTGATGTCCCAAACGTAGCTCGGCAATTCCTCGCCGCTCTGGAGGGCTAAATGGCACAAAGAAGAGAACCTGGTGTCTTAGTATTAGCCAAAGAACTCTCTTTTGCAATAGAAAAGCATGTAGAAGATAGAGAATACTCACCTACCTACTTAATTTCTGAAATTGGAGCGAAACTTTCTCGTGTCTTGGTTGGAGGTGTACTAGACCAAATTGAAAATCGTGGTAGTGAAGAAGACCCATTCTATACTGCGCGTATAATAGACCCAAATGGTGATTTCTATTATCTTCAGGCTGGCCAATATAATCCTGAAGGGGCTGCTGCCCTTTCGAAACTCGAGATCGGTGTGCCAGTCCTATGTGTGGGAAAGGTTCGTGCAAGGACTCCCGAAGACAGTGAAAGAACGTACGTCAGCGTACAGCCTGAAAATATTCGGGCCGTATCAATGGATGAAGTTAATCATTGGGCCATCAAAACCTGTGATCAACTTATGCGGCGAATAAACGCTAACAAAGCGTTTGGTAACGATGAGGGTGCATTGAAAAGAGCAAACTTGACAGCGAGAGAAATGGATGGATTAGAATTGTCAAAGAACTTCTATCCCACCGTTGTTGTAGAGAATTACGCCGCTTTGTTGTATGACTGTTTGACGAGGCTCGCTGGTGGTGAAGTTTCAATGCCTGAGACAAAGAATTTCACAGGAGAATTCGAGCCCGCAGGGTCAGTTACTGAGACTGAAGATGTTGAAGAAACTGAGGAAAAGGCCGAAGATGTTGTCGAAAAAGACAATGTGAACGACAATGAAGCAAAGGTCATGAAATTTATCAAGGAAGATGACGGTGATGGAATATACTATGACGATCTGGCAATCAAGATTTCAGCAGAAGGCATAGACAATCCAATGCTTGATGAAATACTTGATTCATTAACTGATCAAGGACTGGTTTTTCAACCTAGATTTAACCACTATAAGGAGGCATAAAAATGAGTGAAGCAAAAATAAAAATTGTAGAGGATCTTCCTGGTGTAGGTCCTGCAATCGCTGAGAAACTCAGGGAGGCAGGCTATGACACTCTGGAAGCTGTAGGCACGCAAGCACCTGGAACTCTTTCAGATGCTACCGGGATTGGAAAAGAATCTTGCGCTAAGTTTGTGAATGAGGCACGCAAAGCTGCGAACATTGGTTCATTCCTTACTGGAACGGAATTGATGGAGAAGAGGGCGACTGTCGGTAAACTAACGACTCTTTCCAACACTTTTGATGAATTGCTTGGAGGAGGAGTTGAGACTCAATCTATAACGGAATTCTATGGACAATATGGTTCTGGTAAAACGCAGTTCATACTACAGTTGGCCGTTAACGCACAGCTTCCAGTGGAAGAAGGTGGACTGGGTGGTGAAGTTGCTATTATTGATACAGAAAATACCTTTAGACCTGAGAGGATTATTTCCATGGCGAAGGCACTTGAACTTGACCCAGACGAAGTTCTCAGCAAGATACATGTTGGGAGAGCATACAATTCTCATCAACAAATGTTGATGGTGGAGAAGGTAAACGAGATTGCAAAAGAGAAGCCCATCAAACTATTGTGTGTAGACTCTTTGACTGGGGCATTCCGTGCTGAATACATTGGAAGAGGTACTCTCGCTGATAGGCAAGGGAAAATTAACGCCCATATGACTGAATTGGCTAGATTTGGTGATCTGCACAATGCAGCAGTTGTCGTAACAAATCAAGTGTCGTCGAATCCTGCAGCTTTCTTTGGTGATCCTACAAAACCCATCGGCGGGAACATTGTAGGGCACACTTCAAAATTCCGAATATATCTTCGAAGAGGGAAAGCTGGAAAGCGTGTTTGCAGACTTGTGGATTCTCCACACCTGCCTGAAAATGAGGCGCTCGTCTCTATCACTGAGGATGGTATCAGAGATGGGTGAGTACCTAGACTTCATTAACGATCTTGAACCTGCATGGGAAGATCCTCATGAATTTGATTGGTTGCGATCTGAAGAAAAAAAGGAAGAAAAAAGAACTAATATACTTGAGCTTAATCGGTTTCCTGGGTTGAAAACGGCTATGGGTTACTAGCTATTTGAAAAAAGACCTAATATAGGTTTTCAAGCCGAACCAGTTATTAATAGCTAGAGAAGCCACCGTTTCGTTTTCACGATCCACCCAAGCCTGTTCCTTGGCGCTGTCCTCTTCCATAAATTCATTCATTGTGGAATATCCTGCGCTACCTCCTGTATCAACAGGGTGATGTACGTCGTCAGGAGCTCCTTGAGTCATGGCATTACCTACTTTGAATGGCCAATGCCCAAAATCCTTTCCTGATGCGTATCTACCTACTGTAGATGGGTCCAAATCCTCATCATCTACTCTTTCGTGTCGAACGCCACGAGGAGCCTCTTCTTCATCTCGATATTCATAATACGTTTCATCAGCGGGTTTGTAGCCCCTGATATCCATTTCAGAATTCGTCATCTTCCTCCCATTCTAGGTCTGCAGAATCGCCTCTCCTTAAAAAGAAAGCCGCCACGATAATTGCTACTGCTGATACTAATACAAACGCTGTTGCCGCGCCCCCTTCTGTGACACTGTCCACTAATGATTGTATGAAGTCTTCTTTCGCAGGTTCGGAAACTATTAACGTAAATTCAGCAATGTTGTTGTCTTCATTAGATTCTTGGACCATATTACCACGATCTAATACAACTCTAATTTGGTATTCGCCCTTTTCATCAAATGTGTGGCGGAAGGAAGTGGTGGTAGTGGCTCCTGGTGTGGCAAAAACCACTGTATCGTATAGAACAATTTCTGTCGAGCCTGAAATCCAGATTATACTTACTGGAATCGGATTGTATTTTATCAGTGGATCTCCTTGAGCTGAGACTGTAATATCTAAGGTGAAGGAATTGCCTGCATTTACTGTGTTTGTTCCTGTCTGATTATTAACTTGGATGTCTGCATCTGATATTAGATTGTCGACCGTGAAATCGTGTATGACTAGGTATAGATCTTCATTCGATGTTACTTGCCAATTATTTCCTTGGATGTCTTTTGATTC
>CAZMPT010000019.1:6563-7913 GCA_964568285.1 uncultured archaeon
TGGATGGTTGAGCTATTAGAAATGCGCACAACAGCGCCAGTGCCAGTGCGCTCCTCAGGAACATCTGCATCCTCTTTTGAGACTTGTAAGCATTCTTTAAAGGTTCCGACAGATGATTTTATGTTCCAAACATTATTCTCAATACGTCTCTAGTTCCTGGTGCCAGACCTAGAGTCAATAGGAAAAGTAAAAGAAGATTTATCATCTGTTTTTGTTCTTCTTTGTTTTCCTCATACTCAATTGCTAATATCACTCCCGTGACTACGAGAAATTTGAGAGGTAGCATGACTGCCGCTGTTCCTACAAGTTTAATGAAGCCTGTTGGAAGAACGTGTTTCTCATTATACCCATACTCTTCAATTCCTAAGAAAGTTGCCGCTCCGTCAACGAAATGGCCAAAATAGAGAAGAAGGTAAAGTGTACTTAATCGTACGTCAAGGAAGGTTCCTGATACAAACCATATGGTAAAGGTCAATAAAGAGGCTATCAAGATGGTGTGTCCCAGAATATCTGGATTTGTTACTTTTTCCTGTGCAAGAGTCAACGATGTCAATACCAACAACAACGTTGTAGTGATAGTAAAGAACATTGCAGGATCTCTGAGCGGTTGCCCTTTGTAATATTCTGCAGTTAATGCTGCGGCCGCTAGCACTATCAAACTCCATGAAGACGGATGTAACCAATCTCCAGGTACGAAATACCACCACAATCCGTATCCTCCAATAGCGAGGGTCACAAGCCCTTGTCCCTTCGTTAAGGATGGTAAATCACTTTCAGAAAGCCATTTGCCCAATCCAATGACTGTGATTGCATAGAAGGTTATTATTCCATAAATCAGGGGAGATATGAACAAGTATTGTATCGGTGGTTCAAAAACATCTGCATCCTCAAGGACTCTTGAAACGCCTCCAAGAAGCACCAATGGAATGGCTGAAATGACGAATCTCTCATCTATTTCTATTTGCCATTTTTCTAGGAGTTCATGGACCAACATGAACAGCAGAAAGAAGACTAAACCGTAGAAAATTGTGTTGTAAATGTTGTACTTAGCTCCTGCTTCACCTTTAGAATCGGCCATTATAGGGTCAACGAAATAGGTGTTCCAGAAATCGTTCACTTCAGGTATTATAGTTATTAATATGAGAAAGACAATCGCTCCCCAGAGAACATATTTGTTTTCGCTAAACCTAATTGCCCCAAAACCTTCTTCACGAGGAATTGCAGCTATCGGTTTATCCTCTGGCATATTTTAGTATTTTAGGAGGGACGTTTAAAGCATATTTGCTGAGTTATTCCTAAATAGAGTGAATCTGTAAGTTGAACATGGATTTGTTGAAGGATGATGAAATT
>CAZMPT010000019.1:8013-15364 GCA_964568285.1 uncultured archaeon
AATTTCTGTGGAAAGATGATTGGTCCTTTCATCGCTCGGATTGTTGGTACGAAACTAATAAATCCCGACAAGAAGAAATTGAAGGGTTTGGCGCCTGCAATATTTGTCACTAATCATTCTTCGGCTCTTGATATTTTCATCTGTATGGCTATTTGTCCATACGGCGGGTGTGGAGTGGGGAAAAAAGAGGTCGCTAGAATTCCATTTTTTGGATGGGCTTATTGGTTGTCTGGACATTTACTGATTGACAGGGGTAATCGTGATAAAGCTGTAAAATCAATGAATAAATTATCGACTTTTGTCAAATCTAAGAGATTGAGTATCTGGATCTGGCCGGAAGGGACCAGAAGTATGGATGGTAAACTGATTCCATTCAAGAAGGGATTCGTACATCTTGCATTGGCTACGGGGTTGCCTATTGTTCCTGTGATTTTGCACGGGGCGGGTGAAAGATGGCCTGCCAAAACTATGCAATTCTATCCTGGTGAAGTGAGAGTTGAAGTTCTAGATTCTATTGATACTAAAGATTGGAACAAGGATGGTGTAGATGCGCACATTGAACAGGTCAAAAGTGTTATGGCGGAGGCGTTGAGTTAGACTTTATGGAAGACATCATACTGAAGAGATTCGAAAATCCAGATGAGGTAAGAACGTTCGAGAAAGGGAAATTCGAAGTGGTAAAAATTGGAGGAATGACTATTGGAAGGGCGACTTACCAGCCTGGCTGGAAATGGTCTGATGACGTGTCTCCATTGTCTGGTACAGATTTTTGCGAGGTTGAACATCTTGGAATGGTTATCTCAGGCCAAGCGACTTGTGCGTTCAAGGACGGAGATGTTCATACTATGAAACCAGGCAATCTATTCTATATTGGACCAAGGCCCCATGATAGTTGGGTGGTTGGTGATGAGGAATATGTGTCATTACACTTCCAAGGTGCAGACAAATACGCCGACTAAGTTAGAATCCCCATTTCCTTTAGCTTTTCTGGCAAGTAAGTATTGGTAACGAAGTCAAGACCGTACTTGGCCAGTGCCTGCTGTTCTGATTTCTTCTTGATGTCCAATTGTAGTTCGATTTCTCCTCTCCAATATTTTCCTTTGAAGCGAGGGTCGGTCTGGATTGATTTCAAAGCGCTTATGTCTCTGTCTGTTAAATCATCTGAAGGGAGATCATAATTGATAATGTCTGAAGGTGTAACGCCTAGGTAACGCGCGCTTGGTGTGGCTAGAATGTGTGATATGTGTGCCGTCTTGATTGCGCCATATGCGACTGAGCTGAAGATTCTATATGACCACGGATCTGCATCGGTGAAGAGGAGAAGCGGAAGTTTTGATGCTTTATGCATTCTCTGTAGAAAGCGTCTGGTTGATCTTGCGGGCTGGCCTTTGATATGCACGAGAATTGCATTGTGTGTTTCATCAAACCCATTCTCTACCAATCTATCAAACATACCTCCTGTTTCAATTGCAATAATACATTTTGAATCGCCGAATTCATCGAACGTTATCTTGTTGTTTTCCACATTATATGGAATATTGTACCCTGTGTCTCCAACATCATTGCGACAATTTATGCGCATTGGTTGTCCTTTTCGATTAATCTCAGTAAGTGTCACATCTCCCAGAACCTTTGCCCCATCTTCTTCTGGTCTGATTTTGAAATCCTCTCTCTGAAAATGGGTTACTATTTCCAAATCCTCAATCAATTTATTGGATTCGTCTTGCGCATGGAATTTTCCCATTTCCCATGCCTCAGAAATGTAGTACAATTCCCTTAGAGTGGATGATTTGTTCTGCCCGGACATTTCGCGTATGAAATCCAAAAGATAGGTCGTTCTAAGAAGCATGTAAGCTCCATCCAACTTCTTGGCGGTTCGTGTCGTTTTAGCTTTTCCATATTTCCAAACTTTTGCTCTTTCGTCAAAAATTATGTTGTTTTTACTTCTGGTAGGGATTGACATCTCCGGCACTTTACCGGTATTCAGCTGGTTGTAGATTTTCTCAGCTATCTGTTCTAATTCACTTACGGCTGTCGCCATGGTTCCCCAACGAAATGGGGTTTTAGATTGAATGGGCGCTTTGAACGGTAACTCTTAATTAATTGAAGTTAGGGTGTCAAAGTAGTGCAGTATGGAACAAAGAACGATTTTCAGGATAGTCGCATTCCTTTTGATTGCTTATTATGCGATTAATTCTGCTCTTTTAGGAACTTACATGTTGGCCAGAGGTTTGGATCTCTGGGGAGGAGGGTTGATTTTCCTTTCTAATTGGAATTTAGTTGTGAATTTAGTTATTGCTGGGTGTGCTTTGTATCGAGAATATGATAAGAGTTTTATTGCTTACCAACCCCTTTTAGCTGCTTCGATGGGGCTCAATGTCATTGTTGTTCTTCTTTATTGGGTGTTGAGGGCGATGGGTGCTTTTGGAGAAGGTATAGAAGATGATTGGGAAATTACTGACCATATTAGGAATATATATATCCATCTTGGAACGTCCGTCTTTTTGTTTATAGAAGTCATTTTCTTCAACAAACCTTTCCAAGATTTGAAGAAGGAATATGCCATTTACATGGCTATTTTTGTCAGTTATATTCTTTGGATGGAATTCTTTGTTTCCCCAAACAACCCAGATTGGAATTGTAGTGAAACAAGGACAGATAGTTGCGGATTTCCATACTTGTTCCTCAATGATTTGAGTGAGACGGGGCGATTAATTTTCTACTTTGGAGTGTGGATCTTAGGAAATTGCGCATTGGCTTTCAGTTATTATCTGTACCATTACAAGGAAAAGAACTGGTCTTCTGAAGAGTAAATGAATCTTGACGTTCCGGCACTTCTAGCTTTGTTGGCATTTATTGTTCCTATGTGTTTTACACCTGGACCAAACAACGTTCTATGTGCAGCACATGGTTCGATTCATGGTGTAAGGAATACTCTCCCTTTGATAGCTGGGATGGCTGTTGGTTGGTCTATACTTGGTGTAGGAATTGCTGCTAGTATTGTCTTCCTAGAAGAAAATGAATCTGTTCTCCGAATTATGTCGTATCTAGGTGCTGTTTACATTGCCTACTTAGGTTACAAAGTTGCCGCTGCTTCCGTAATTGAGGACGAAGAAGATAGTAAGGATGTGTTGGGGCCTTGGACTGGGTTCGGCCTTCAAGTTGTAAATGGAAAGGCATGGATTCACTTCTTAGTTATGATGACTGTTTTTGGGACGACGTTTGGTACAGAATTTGAGGGGAAAATACTACTAGTGTTATTGAATCTCTCTTTTGGATTTGTGGCTGTTTTGAGCTGGGCTGCATTTGGAACTTTACTAAGGAAATTATTCAGTGGTGATGAATCTGGAAAGTGGTTGAACAGAGGTTTGGGCCTCTTGCTTTTCTTAGTTGCAATATGGATTGCATTGCCACACGAGTGAAACTTTAGTACTGGATTACAAATTACAAGTTATGAGAAAGGGCGCTCTAACAATAGTGTTTGCTATTTTTACACTATTTCTAGTTACTGGGTCTGCAGTCGCTGAAGATGAATCTACTGAGGATGAAAGTAATGTGATTATTGATGTTGTTTTGCCTGTTGCGCTGGCATTCATCATGTTTTCTCTAGGCATTGGTTTGAATGTAGATGATTTTGCTTTGGTTGCTAAGGAACCGAAAGCTTTCGCTATAGGCGTAACGAATCAGATGATTGTTTTACCGATAATGGGTTTTGCAATTGCCTCAGGTCTAGGTCTGTCTCCTGAATTGGCCGTTGGCCTTATGATCCTAGCATGTTGTCCTGGCGGAGTCACTTCAAACATACTTACTAAATTGGCAAATGGGGACACTGCCCTTTCCGTTTCGTATACGGCAGTAGTAAGTGTTGTAACGGTGATTACCTTGCCTCTGATTGTCGGCTTCTCGATGGATCATTTTATGGGTGAAGCCGCGCCGGATATTGATATTCTAAGTCTTGGAATCACTATGTTCCTGCTTACTACCATTCCTGTTGGTATTGGTATGGCCATTCGTCACTTCTCGGCTGAAACTGCAGATAAGATGGACAAAGGCGTTAGTATGGTTGCAACGGGTTTGTTCGTAATAATCGTTCTCGCCGCTATTGCAACCGAATGGGATACTTTGATGGATAATATTGGAAAGCTTGGTCCTGCCGTAATCGTGCTCAATATTTTGATGCTCGGAATTGGATACAAGAGTGCGGAGTTCCTAGAATTGGATCCTGATCGTGCTACCACAGTTTCTATAGAGAGTGGAATCCAGAATGCCACTGTAGGAATAACTGTGGGTGGTTTGATTCTGGCCGCCCCTGATGGTGGAATTTCCACTCTAAGCCTCCCTTCTGGTGTTTATGGAGTGTTGATGTACCCTGTGATTGCTCCATTCATCTATTGGCGAGCTATGTATCTGAAAGACTAGGTCTTAAATAATTCTATGCTGGATTAATGTAAGTTCATGGCATTGCCACCAAAAAATCACCCTCGGTACAAGTCGCTCTTAGCAAGGGAAAAATTAGTTGAAGCTTCGGATTTTGTAGCTAAACAGGGCCTAATTGCTCATGGTAGAGGGGAGGCGTTCGATTATTTATTAGGTGAACAGACTTGTCCTTCGGCAATGCTAGCTATCAACGCTGCTGCTTCTTTGATTCAAAAGGCTAGTAATCCAGTTATCTCTGTTAATGGAAATGTAGTTGCATTGGCGGCTAGGGAAGTTGCTCATCTTTCAGAAGCTAGTGGGGCAAAAGTAGAGGTTAATCTGTTTCATCGGACTCCTGAGAGAGTTGAGGGCTTGGTCAAAATGATGGATGATGTTGGTATTCAGGCCTTGGGTATGAATCCTGATGATGTTATTCCTAACCTTTCTTCCGAGAGATCTAAATGTTGCTCTGAGGGGATTGGTTCTGCTGATGTTGTTCTTGTCCCTCTAGAAGATGGCGATCGTTGCCAAGCGTTAGTAAATATGGGGAAACAGGTTATCACCATAGATCTGAATCCACTTTCAAGAACTGCTCAAACTGCCCACATCACGATTGTTGATGAATTGACCAGGTGTCTACCTTTGATTACTGATGCTGTGCGTGATGGGATGGATGTCAGTGATTTTGATAATGAAAAGAATCTGAAAGACGTTCTTCGATTTATTTCTGATTATTTTAATGATTAGTGTATTTGTGTAGTTGTTTCTTTAGGAGATGTAGCCGCAAGTACGATGCCGCTTCCTACAATCAATAAAGTCCCTATCATGTCCCAAGAAGATAGGACTTCATCAAAAATCAGTAGGCCGTATATCCAACTCACCACAACTGTACTGTATGAAAATGCTCCAATGTAGGCTGCTTTGGCAGCATGAAATGCTCGTGTCATCCCTATCTGCCCAATGCCTGCAGTAATACCGACTCCAATTAAAACTTGGATTTCATAACTGGATAGAGATATGAGTTCTTTTGCAGAAAGTGGTAGACTGACAAGAACGCAAAAGATTGCAAACCAGAACACAACCGATTCTGAGGATGCGGTGGTTCTTAATTGTCTGATTGAAAGGTATGCCAAGGCAGACAATATGCCTGAAGCAAGTGCATAGAGTGCATTCACTTCAACTGCTTCAAAAGTAGGAGATATGATCAAAACTGTACCTGCAAACGCAACACCAATACAACCAAAAAGAAACGGCGATACTTTTTCTTTAATCAAGAATCCAGAAAAAAGAGCTACGAAGAGGGGGGACGTCCACTGCAAAACAACAGCTGTTGTTAATGGAATCAAAGGAATTGCATAGAAATAGCAAGTCATGGCTGAAAGTCCGGTTATACACCTAGCAAGAAGCCATCTAGGTTCTTCAAATGACAAGGATATATTCTGCATTCTGGATATGATAAATGTCATTATTGCAATGACGGTGCTTCTTCCAAAGATAACAGTCCATACGATCACAAGACCGCCTGAAAGTTTAACAAAAACGCCGGTGGCGGAAAAGCAAAGTCCTGCTAAAACCATCCAAGCTATTGCTGCCTGAGGTGAATCTTTCTCTTCAACCATCAATATTGTCTTTTATTATTTGTAGATAATCTTCTGGTTTTGGGGGCCAGCCTTCCGTCATATACTTGTAAAATTCATCTCTGTCTTTTATCTGTAAGGCCTCATTTGACTTGAGCTCTTTACCAATCGTTGAAAATGTATCTTCTGAAGAGATGGCGTGAACTTCGCCGACATGGTTTGGGCAGATTTTTGTATCCGGGTCTAATTTTTCTAGTTTTCTTAGGCAATCATACATTAAATTTGATCTTTCTTTGAGATTGTCTTTTGTGACGTTGAAACCTAAATCTATTCTTCCTACATCGCCTATGAACAAGCTATCGCCAGACAAAAGATTTCCATCTACTAGGTAGCAATTGTGATCGTATGTATGTCCGGGTGTGAAAAGAACGTTTATCTCGGAATCTCCTAAATTCAACACGTCTCCGTCTTCCGTTGTTATTTTTTGTCCTTTGTAACTGGTTTCTCTACTTTTTACTATTCCTTCTGTTTTGTATTTTTTTGAAAAATAAGGGGAAGAGGACCTTCTATCTCCGTGTGTGTGTGTGTCTATTATGTACCGTACTTTTGGATTGTTTAGTTTTCCTAGTTCTTTTTCTATTTCTTCTTCAAACCCCTGGAAAGGATCTACAACAGCGGCTTCGTTCTGGTTCTCACAAAAAAGGATGTAAGATACACAACCTGTTTTTCCTAGAACTAATTGAGACAGATGTACCATGAGTACAGTACTTATCTTGTACTATAAGATATTCATTCTCATCGTGCTATATTGAATAGAACAGACAGACACCTTTGTTTCCACTGGAAACGTAAAGCAGTACGGCGCCTTGTTTTGAGTTGCTCCGTTTCTTCCTTTTTCGGCAAAAAAGTTCCACAGGAAACGAAGGTCTCTGACAACCTTCTTTTATCCACTTTCAATAATATATTATGTCTTCAGATGAAGCATTTAGAAAAGCATGTTCAACTGTAGAAAAAAACGGGCCAAAAATAAATCAAACAACCCTTTTGAAATTGTATTCTTATTATAAACAAGCCATAGAAGGAAACGCCGTTGGAGAGAGGCCTAGGTTAACGAACCTTAGATCTCGAGCAAAATACGATGGATGGAAAGCTCTAGACGGGATGTCTTCCGAAGAAGCGAAAGAGAATTACATCAGACTAGTAAATGAATTAGAATTTGTAGATTCAGAATCACTTGCCTTTGAAGAAAAACATGCAGCAGCAAAGGAAATGTTAGACCGTGAGTTGGATTCGAAAGAATATCAAGAGATCAAAGAATTGTGGAAAGCCCATTCAATTGCAGAAGACAATAGAGACAT
>CAZMPT010000020.1:0-8570 GCA_964568285.1 uncultured archaeon
GGGATGCTCAAAGAGACTAGCGATCTGATTTTACCCGATTTTGTCAGAGACACTACCACCTACAACATATTCGTTGGTAATCTTCTTCGCTTTGCTGTAGAAAATGTTGGTGGTGTGGAAGGACTGTATGATGATGAGGGCCTTGAGGGTGAATATGCTACACGGAAGTTGCTTGGTAATGCGATAGAAGGAGTAGGTATAGCTACAGTTCACGTTTCTCCATTATGGGTGTTTGCCTTCTTTGCAGATTCTGTAAAGGGAGGTCAAGCATATTTGGATCGGCTACAGGACGAATTGGTCGAAAAAGGTTACATAGAATCTAAGAAATTATCTGGTTCAGTTCAGGAGCTGCTTGACGGCTTAGAGAAAACAACAGCAAGTTTTGCACAAAATATTGACACCCCTCCTCTTTCACGTGAAGAAGTTATGGACAACGTTGGAGAAATTAGAGAGTCTATCAGTGAATTATTTTCTAGAACAGGTCGAACTGCAGGTGATGTTACAGATGAGGTCGCAAATATCATGCAGGAATTTCTTGATACTGCGACTGAAGAAGGCCAATCACTTCTGGAATTGGGTGGTGTTCTAACTCTCCAAGCAACTTCTCGGGCTAAGCAGGCAGCAGGTGTTGCTGTCACAGCACCTCAAGTTGCTGGAAAGATGCTTTACGAGAATATATTGGGTTACTATAAGGACACATTGTCAGATATTCATGAACATGGTTATGCTAGGGTCGTCAGTGAAACTATTGATCCTTATGGGAACGCTATAATCAATCAATTTAGTAAGGATAAAGAGACCTGGACCGAAAAGCTATTCCGCGGTTCAGCACGTGGTATTCAGCGTATTTTTGGAATGCAAACCTCCAAATAGTAGCTCTGAAAAGAGGTAGAGCTGGACTTGGCTGGGGAGCTAGGCGTACCCTGTGACCCTCAATCGCCTTTAGGGGGAGTGACGACTGGTGGCGGCGCACCCAGTGGGCTGTCTAATCCGCATTTCAACTGCGATATCCTGTCCCTCGGGGTCGCAGGTGATTGCAGAGGTTTGCCGGAGGGCAGACTTCGGATCTTTGCCATGGAGACTGGGTCAGGCCCGGAAGGGAGCAGCCTTACCGTGGACTTCCGACGCTCGAGTGGGTTGCGGGGTTGAGAAGGAGTGTGGTGTCTGACATTCCGCCAGGACGACAACACCAGTGGTCTGGCACTTATTTTCCTATACTTCGCAGCCATTTTTTTCCAGGTTCCCATTCGGTGAACATGGTACTTATCATTCCTAAGATGGTCAATATTGTTCCTGTCCAAACTAAAATAATGCCTGGAATTTCTCTTACAGTTATTGTAGCCGTACTTTCCGAAATGTCTGTTGCCGGATTTACACTATCTAGAGTAACATAGATATCTCGATCAAGTTCGTGTTTCAGGTAGACACCTCCCGAAATTACGCCTTTTGAGATTCTATCCTCGACAATAATCTCATCACTTTCAGTAAGCTTTATGCGAGCGTTCAGCATTATCTCATCAGATTCAGTTACCATATAGATTTCTTCTAGTTCTATAACGAAGTCTCCTACAGGTCTTCTTTCTCCTTCTTGTAGAGTTACCGTGGTTTCAGTTTGTATTCCATATGACAGACAATATCCGATTAAAATCAGCATCATTCCCAAGTGTGCAGTGTATGGCCCCCATGCCCTTAGCATAGGTAATATCTTCTTTGTTCGATATCTCCACATATATCTGAATGTGGCATATCCACAAATTAGTGCCCAAGGAATCATTGCCCCTACCATCCAACTTCTTCCCTCAGAGACAATAGCATAGACCAAACTGAAAATTGTTCCAAACCCTGCAATTATCAATATCTTCTGCAAATCAACAAATGGCCTCAGTGTGTGTATTGTAAAAATTGCAGCAAGAATTACGATAAAGGGAGCTAATCGTACTTCGAAAACTTCTGGAGCCATGTATCCATTTACTCTAACTAGAAGCAGAACAAAGGTTACGGTTAGTATTAAGAGTTGAGTGTATACTGCTGCAAAGAAGGTATTATCTTCACTAAAAAAATCATCTAGATTTTTGTATTCTTTTGGTTTTTCAAGTTCTTTTTTACTATATTTAGAAAATACTAATCCAAACGTCACAATTATAGAAATTATCATTAATATGGAAAATCCCTTAACAGAAACATCGTTTTCAAGTACGTATCCTAAACGGCTCCAAGCACCTCCAGCTTCTTCCACAATAAATGCATGAACTGATGACCAGATTCCTCCTCTTGTAACAAATGATTCAAATAAAACTAAAACAAAAGTGAGCATTGCTAGAAGTGGCCCTAACGTTTGGTAATCTTTCTTACGTCTTGACATAACAGATGTGTGTAACAGACTCGTCATTGCCAACCAAGGGAGTAATCCTGCAGTCTCAACAGGATCCCAAGCCCAGTATCCTCCCCAGCCAAGGGTTACATATGCCCAGTAGCCCCCAAGGGCTAGCGCTAGACTCATACCTATCCAAGCCCCCCTACCCCATCTTTTGATAGTATCATTCCATTTTCGATTCTCAGTTACTAGAAAAGCTATTCCAGATGCATAAAGAAGCACAATCATTCCATAAGATACAAAGACTATGGGTGGGTGGATTATCATGTATGGAGATAGTAAAACTGGATTCAATCCATTTCCAATGTTCGGCACAGTTTCGTTTAAACTAAAAGGATTGATAAAAATCTGAATGATACAAAAGGCTAGAAGCACAACGCAACCTACAACCGAAGTTATCTGTATTTGTTCATCATCTTCTGAGTACCATCTTCTTTCAAGATTTATAGATAGGATGGTTGCCCAAGCCCACAGTAATAAGGTCCCATCTCTTCCCGCCCAAACACCAGCTAATTTGTACCCTAAAGACAAAGTTTCTGCAGAGTAGTCAGACACATATTCAAATCTTAAATCCGTTTTGAAGAAATAATAAAATAGTAGAATCAATGCTACAGTATGAGTCACCAATATAACGAGTAATGTATTTTCAAAATTCTTACCGTGGCTTTCGTTCTTAAATTTAATGTAATTGTAGCCAAAATATAATGATAACAGGATTAGAAGCGGGTTGAGATAGATTAATATTTCACCGATATTCATTTTCGGCTAGTTAGTGCTATTATTGCCATTATAGCGATAGTCAAAATTAGGTTTGGAGCGTAAAGTAAAGAATCATCCTTTTCTTCTTGTGACTTTACATCAACCTTGAAGTAGTATGAGTCTTGCATCTTTACTACATTCATACCGTCGTAGTAACTGTATTCACTTGCAGGTATGTTTTCAGTTGAATTATCCTCATTTTCAAGCTCATATTTGTATCCAGGATAGTCATTGCTTTTCACTTCGTAAGTGAATTCAAATCTTCCATTAACAGTATCCTCTCGGTTTTGTTTTACTGGTTTGTAGCAAGTGTATGGTTCCTCTAGAGTGCAAACATAGAATGTCACACTTACCACATCCTCCTCAGTGTCAATCAAAGCTGTGAATGTCTCACCTTCGCTAACTTCCTTAGGCGAGTGTGACATTTCGGCAATGGAATTTGGTAAAAGTAAAACCAGCACAAGGATCACTATTCGATTCATATTTCTTACCCTATCTCTTTGATGACTATGACTTTATTAGTCTTTTTCACTATTTTTTTTCCATATTATCCATGAGATTGCAAAACACGCAGCTCCAAGCAACATAAGGAAGGGATAAAGAGAATCTAGCCAAGCTAAGAGTCCCGATTCCCCATTGATATCAGTTACAGATACGGCTGTTGTACATAATAGACATATGGCTCCAAGAATTAGCAATGGTTGATAATCTCGTTCAATATCCATAAGTCAGTGCCCCAATCTGATTAAAGGGTTATATTATGGTTGACCTAATTGGAGCAAATGCAAAGCGTCTGCATGGGTGGCACTTTCGATCCATTTCACATTGGCCATGAAGCCTTAATTCAGAAAGCCATAGATATCAGTCAAAAGGTTTTGATTGGATTAACCACTGATAAGCGTGCTAAAGCGTCCCGTCCAAATTTTCACATCGCCTCTTATAGTCATAGGAAAAGTCGACTTGAGTCTTGGTTACAATCAAAAGGCGCACTTCACAAAGTGGAAATTGTTCCTTTGGAAGACAATTGGGGCCCAGCGGCTCTTGAAGAGAAATTTGAGGGCATAATTGTTTCACAGGAAACCGAAAAGATGGCTAACGAGCTTAATCAGGTACGCAGAGAAAGAGGGGTTATGCCTTTGGAAGTCATAGTAGTCTCCATGGTTGATGCTTATGATGGCAATAGGATTAGTAGCAGTCGTATAAGGTCCGGAGAAATAGATTCCCGAGGTCTCAAGACCTAAGCCTTATAGATACCCCCCAGATGCAACGCCGTCTAGCATTAAGTGCAGGAGGAGTATGATGGTTGAAGAGCAGATTTCAAATTTATCACAGGACATTCGAAGTTCTATTGCAGAGGATTCATCAGTTCCTAGAAATGTAAGATCTAATGTGGTGACGGGACTGGAAACCTATTTGCTTAACAAGAAAGATGATTTGGACCTCAGAGTATACTCCACAATTTCAGTCTTAGAAGAGCAAATCAATGATACTAATATCCCACAACATGCTCGTACTAGATTATTTGAATTCATACGGGACCTTGAAGGCATTGTACGCAAATGGGAGAAAAGCTCATAGCCCCCCTCATTTCTCTTTTTTTTGAAGGGATACCTATTTATGACCTTTTATTGCTAAAGATAGTGTGAACAGAAGCCAATTTGCATCATTGATTCTGTCTTTTGCGATGTTGGGAGTGTTATTCTTTTGGACTCCTAGTTCAGCAGAACAGGTTGAAGATCAAGAACAAGATGTTTCACTTTATCTTTACACTTATAATGGAATTGGTCGTCTTCACACTATGGAAACAGGTGGTCACGGTGACGCAGATCAAGTGACTGTTCAGCCAGGCAGTAGTTCTTTTTTCGCATTGAATCTCAGTCTTCAGACAGATTTACCTGTTAAATCGTACCGGACAGATGTTGGTTTTCATCTTTATTTGTATGCTAATTCAGCAAATTTCAATAGTGGACATTTGAATTTATATGTTAGGGATGGAACAACCATGACTGGGGGTGAACTTCTTGCCTCTGGTGATATGAATATTCCAACAGCGTTTCAAACTAATAATGAAGAACATGTTGACATTTATTGGGAAGATGATGTTGGACCCACCTATACCTTTGATTCAGACCATTATATTGTTCTTGAACTTGAGAACGATGGTGACAATGCAGTCAACATAGAACTCGATTCTGGGAAAAGTGGAGATTCTCCTTCCCGCTTAGTAACTACAACGAATCCAGTAAGAGATATTACAGTGTATACACAGTCCTACAACTTAGCGACGTCAGATCCTGAGGATCTAATTGACGCTGAAAATTTCAAGCCTAATCTTCCTTCAGATATTTCCAAAATGTTTGTTTCAGGAACTGCTTTGAATGCATTTGGTACCTATGATATAACTAGTTTTAAAGTGCAGATTTCAGACTCAGATGATAATGAATTATTTGTTGGTGAAACTGAGATAGATGAACCGGCCGAGGAGATAGGGCCTAATGAGTTTGAAGATATTATTTGGAATTATAATAATCCTGCTGAGCCCTCGGAAAACCACAATGGAAAGGGAATTTACACTGTCCGAGTATCAGCAATAAATCAACAAGGCAATGAATTTTCCTTAGAAAAGTCGATACAAATGGATGCCTATGGAGTATATCTTTACACTCCTGAACCGGATCAAAGTGTGGCAGTTGGTGGAGATGTTGATTATCAGGTATTCGTTATGAATGCAGGAGACGAGATTGATCAATTCACTATAACTCCCAGTGAGACATCAGATAATTGGGCAGTTAGTCCCGAAACTTGGACAAGCAGTAGTTTGAGTCCAGGAGATGAACAGGCTATAACTTTCACCATTTCAGCATCCGACTCCACAGAAATGGTTGGGAAGAGTACAGTAGTTGTTTTCACAGGTGAATCTGAGAGTGCTGTCGTTGCAGAGACATTTGATTTGGAGACTAAGACTTCAGTTGGTGCCGAATACGAAATTTCATTGTATTTTGAGGATGCGATTTCGGGTCAGGCAGTGTCAAATCTGAATTCCAATGGTGTTGCAGGGGAGTGGAATTCTTACATCCTTAGCGTTTCTAATCAGGGGCAAGCTACAGACGGCGTTCAATTGTTAGCGCAAGATGTTCCTCCAGATTGGGAAGTTAAGTTCGAGTATGGAGATATGAGTGCAGGTTCCATAACAGTTGAGAATATACCCCGTGCAGGCGATGGTGACAACATAGCTAACGTAACAGTATTGGTGAAACCAGCTCAAGGGGGAGAGGTCGAAACAGCCAACATTGAATTGATTGGGATATCCCAAGGTAATACTAGTAAGAGCGATACTTCCACCTTGTCAGTCACACGTACGTTTGGTCTTGTTCTAAGTGTGGTCCCTGAGGGCTCAGGTGGGATATTCATTAACAAACAAGCTGGAGAAAGCTTTGAGATTGATTTACTTTTGGAATCAGCAGTTGAAGATGAACGTACAATTAGATTATACATTCCTGATGAAGAGTTGCCCAATGGGTGGTCATACAGTTTCAAAGAGGATGGAGCTACAGTAACGGAAACTAATTTAGAAGGAGGTGAAAGCAAATCATTAGATCTTCTAATTACAGTAGGTAGTCAGGCAGTTTACGAAGAAGATGGTTATTCCTTCAATGCGATGGCACAGGACCTTTCAGATTCCACAGTTCTTGCACGTCAAGAAATAACTGTGATTCTAAGACTAGAATCTGGTTTTTCATTATCATCATTGAAGTCCAAAGAGACACTGAAACCTGGTGATAGTTATACGTTTCAGTTGAATATAGATAACAAAGCTAATGGCAATGATGAATTCACGCTTTCAGCTAGTTCAGTTCCTTCTGGTTGGCGTGTAATATTTCTAGACGGTAAGAACTTTCCTATTGAGGCAGGCCGTTCAGAGATAGCTAAAATTCAGGTTACAGTAGGTGATGAAGCTAGAGATGGCGATGAAGAAAGTGTTGTCATATCTGTCGCTAGCCAACTAGAGAATCAGGAAAAGGATTATAGTTTTGATGTTACTGTAGAACAAGGATTTACATCAAGGTTGTCGTCAGCACTTACAGATTTGTGGTACATTTTTGTATTTTTAGGATTAATCATTGTTGTTGGTATTGCTACCCAGTATCGTCAGGATGATGATTGGGAAGAGGATTATTCTGATGAGGATTCAGCCTCTACTCCGAGTGAAGAATCTTCAGATGATTGGGATGATTGGAATTAGGTTATTCTGAATGTCAATTTCATTGACCTATCTAGGGGGTGCGTCAGAGGTTGGTAGAGTTGGAGCAGTCCTAGAAGGGGATGAAGGCCGTGTTCTCTTGGACTATGGAATTCAACCGGATGACCCTCCTAAATTTCCACTTCCAGCCCCTGATGTGGATGCACTTTTGCTAACACATGCGCATTTGGACCATTGTGGACTAGTTCCCGATGTGGCAAGCCGTGGAACACCAATAGTTTCGACTCCTGTAACTGGAGCACTTGCTGAAAGAATGGCAGAAGATACACTGCGTGTGTCCGAATTAGAGAATTATCCGAGACCGTTTCATCCCACAGCTATTGGTGATCTAAATCATTATCTCAGACCATCAAAACCGGGACGTGTTGAATACAGAGGAGGTTTTGAATTTCAAATGTACAATGCAGGCCATATTCCTGGCGCAGTGATGTTTAATTTTCCTCAGCAGGATTTCTTATTTACGGGAGACATACATACTGTAGACACTCAATTGACTAGGGCTGCCAAACCTAGATCCTGTAAGACATTAGCAATAGAATCTACTTATGGTGGACGAGAACATCCTGATAGGAAAAAGATAGAATCAGAATTGGTTGATTCAATCGAAGATGTAGTGAATTCAGGAGGTAAGGTAGTCCTTCCTTCTTTTGGCCTTGGTCGCTCACAAGAGTTATTGATGTTAACTCGTAATCTTGGTTTTGAGGTGTGGCTTGATGGTATGGGCCGTGATATTGCTAGAATTTTACAGAAGTATCCTGGCTCTATTAGGGATGTATCCTCTTTACACAAGACAATTCGCCAAACCAACTTTGTAAAACATCATCGTCAAAGAGACGCAGCTTTGAATGCCGATGTAATAGTTACCACCTCAGGCATGCTTAACGGTGGACCAGTTTTACATTATTTGTCAAAGCTACGCAAGGATCCTTCATCAGCAGTTTTTCTAACTGGTTTTCAAGTTCCTGGGACTAATGGCCATCTGTTAAAAGAAACAGGTAAGATAAGGCTGGATCGCAACCCTGAGTCACCAGCTTTTGACCTCCAGTGTCAGTACAAGTCATTCGATTTAAGTGGCCATGCAGGCCATAGTCAGATTGTTGATTTTATCAATAAATGCAGTCCTGAAAAGGTCATACTTTATCACGGTGACAATCGTGAGGCTTTTATTGATGATTT
>CAZMPT010000020.1:8670-15349 GCA_964568285.1 uncultured archaeon
GACAATTCAATATATATCACAAATCCTAAACCAATAAAGATTCCACTTGAAAGATACTGTTCCCAAGTTTTGTCTTCTGACTTTGCCTCATATCCACAGTAATCAGTATCTGAGTAATCCAAGCAGAGATTTGGACTGTAAAGGAATCCAATAATTATAGCCAAGGCAATTGAACCGGCAATAGCCCATCCTTTTCTTTTCCATATGCCATAAGCGCCTAGGAAAGCTATGGAGCCAAAGATTATGTTTGAGACTCTGATTGTTACATCGTCAATCCGCCTTTCACTTTCAGCTTTGTCCTCGTATAGAACTCTGATAGGTTTCCATTGCCATTTTTCATCTTCTCCTTTTGCAGGAATCAGACGATCGCCCATTTGCCAATCTAGTGCAGGATCAGAAATGTAATGAAATGTTAGCAGGAACGTAGCTAGTAGTATGAAAAATTTGTATTTTCCTTTGAATAAAGTGAACATGTAGAACAAAAATCCTGCTAAAAAGCTCCAAATCACGAATATGGAGGGGTCTGGTCTGAATCCAGTTATACTTGCTCTAGCATATTTGGTTATGAGAGAATCAAGCGGGTTGTGATACTTATAAAATTCAATAATAACAAACATTAATGCTAGACTTGATATTATCTTAATTACGAATATGATTGGATAATCTCCGATAAAATCCTTGTAGTTGATAATTTCCCCTATTTTAGGGATTCTTCTCGGTTTTTCTTGGACTTCTTCCATTTAGCCACCCTGTAATACAGTATTGACAGATTCATCAGATTTCCAATCGCCCACATCCATTCCAAAGCTTCTGATTTCGGAAACCATGTTTTCCCTTTCCATTCGAGCAATTAATAACGGTTCATCAGGTATTCTCTTCATTTTCTCTTCGAAATCAAGGCTTGATGGTGAAATAGTGGTTATGGTGTAGCCTCGGCTTATAGTGCTGGTAAAAGCCTCTGAGATTGTATGGTCATCATCTAGCGAACTGAAGAGGATTATTGGAGAACCACTAGGTATGTAGGGCAAAGCGTCCCTTAACACAATTTCTAGAGTTAGATTTCCTCTAGGCACAATACTAGAAAGCGATGTCAGGATTTTGAAAAGATGATGTTCTCCCCGATCGAGATCCACTCTTTCTACGGTCTCACCATAGACCATAAGTGCAACATTGTTTCTTTCATCCAAGAGTTGTTTTGCATATGTTGCTGCCCCCCTACAAGACATTTCAAGTGGCGTATCTTTGCCACCACCGACTGCAGAAACTTCCCTAGCATCAACTAATAAGATTACATCCATTACATCTTCTCTTACCGTTTCATTGACCATCATTTTACCCTTCTTTGCCAATGCTTTCCAATTAACAGATCTAAGGGAATCTCCAGGTACAAACTCTCTAAGCGAGTAAAATTCAGTTCCAGTTCCTATAACATTAAGCGGCATTGCCCCGGAAAGAAGCTTAGGCGCTCTTGATTTTATGATTTGATATTCTAATACTTCTATCTCAGGGAAAACAGAGAAACTGTGAACGGATTCTTCTATTTTTTCATTGTAGAAAAGATCAAAGGCATCCTTTACTCTCATTTTCACGGGCCCCAAGTGATAGTGCCCTCTAATTGGAAGTTTAAGAGTATATTCAAATGATACTTCTTGCCAAGGCTTCATGTAAAGTAGAGTGTAATTCGAACCTTTGATTATCCTTGCTTGAGGCGGTAGACTGTCATAAATCTCAACAAATCCTATACCTAGTCCAGTGTTTTTGATTATGAATTTCACACTCATAGTCCCATCCTCAAAAATATTGTCAGATGTGGTTTCTCTTCTTATTTTAACATTAGGCATCCAAACATCAAGGAAGCTAGCTAAGACAACAAAGGTTAGCATTACAAGTCCTGCACTTATGAACAGATAGTTGAGTCTGATAAGGCCCGCTAATGCTAGAAAAAGGGCCCCGCCTGCGACTGCAGCCGCTTTCTTGCTCCACATTCAGTCTTCTAGTTGTCCCTGTGTTGTTGGTACTTCCACTTCTTCTAAAATTTGAGATATAATTTCCTCTGTTTTAACGCCCTTTATACGTGGCTCAGGCTTCAGTATTATTCTGTGTCTTAGAGTGTATATGCTTAGTCTTTTGATATCATCAGGTATTACGTAATCTCTACCGTTAAGGACGGCTAAAGCACGAGATAGTTTGAATAGAGCTTGAGCTCCTCTTGGAGAGGATCCAACCTTCACTCTGGGGTCTTCCCTAGTCCGATTTATAATCTCAACAATGTACTCGATTATTGCATCGTCTATTTGGACCTTCTCAAGACTTTGTTGCATATCCCTTAGTTTTTCAGGAGAGGTTATTGCTGTCAATTCGTGTTCGTCTTTTCCTCTCTGTTTGCGCTTGACTAGAATAGCTCTTTCTATTGGCCTGCCAGGATATCCCACAGACAATTTCATCATGAAACGGTCAAGCTGTGCATCAGGTAGAGGGTAGGTTCCTTCAGACTCTATTGGGTTCTGTGTTGCAAGTGTAACGAAAGGCACAGGAAGTTTGTGCGTATCACCTTCTATTGTAACTTGGTGTTCTTGCATAGCTTCGAGTAGGGCAGCCTGTGTTTTTGGTGGAGCTCTGTTAATTTCATCAGCTAAGAGAAGATTACAGAATAAGGGCCCTTTTCGGAACTGGAATTTTTGGTCTTTTTGGTTCCAAATATAAATTCCAGTAATATCTGCAGGAAGCAAATCCGGTGTGAATTGTACACGCTTAAAATTTATACCTAAGGCTTGCGCAAATGTATTTGATAACAAAGTTTTTGCTAGTCCTGGATTATCCTCGAACAGAGTATTTCCACCGGCTAGTATCCCTACAGCACACATATCCAGTACGGGTCTTTTACCCATTACCACTTGTTCTACTTCACCAAGCACTCCTTGGATTAGATCATGTGTTTCTTGTAATGAAGGCTCCATGACATAAGTTTGTACTGCATCACTTTGCTCTTCAGTCTCAGCTACTGCTTCTTCTGACTTTTCTTCTTCTTCCTTTTTCTTTTTTCCGAACAGGCTCATTTTTTCCACCCTCTAATGGATTCTTCAACCTCTTTCAAGGTCATATTTTTTTCATTGTTGATAATGAATCTAATTAACACTGGGTCCTTCACCATTTCCTCTAGTTTGGAAGGAGGCAGCATTTCGAATTCCTCTCTCGAGAAACCATGTGTTATTCTCACTTTATCGATGAAAACTTCTTTCATAGTCTCGGGATGAGTATAATGTGCATGTGGCACTCTAAATCGGGATAGTCTTCCCTCATATATGTTGAACATATGTCTCCAAGGTTTTGGATTCTCTACTCTTAACATTGCTAGTTGCAGTAATAGAATTATCGAACCTAAAAATAGTATTCCTAAAGATTCATTACTGCTTACATAACCCAAAATTCCGAAAAGTTGAACGTAAATTAGTGAAATCAAATCTGACTGTATGTGTCTACTCTCATCAAATATGATAGTTTGTTTTTCCCCATCACTGAGATATTCGATTATCGATAAGATAAAATCACGATTGCCTAGTTGGCTATAATATTGATTCGAGAATATACTCGTATCAGATATGAATATCACTTTTCCGCTACCTACATTTGCTTCAGCTACGACAGGCACACCGTAAGAAAGGTTGTCACGCCAAGTTCCCTCACCTGAATCACCCTCCCCATTCTGATTAAGGTCTACAAATCCTAGTTGGCTAGAATGAGCTAGTTCTTCTGCTTTGGAAGATTTCACAACTAAAGCACCAGGTGTGCTCATCATTAGTTGACCATCGAATCCCATTCTATCAATTTCAGCGTCAATAACTACAATTGAATTGCTCTGATACTCATCGAAATATTGGGAGTCATAAAGTCTGGCTGGTTTACACTTGGGATCTGCACTTCCATAATTCATTTCTTCAGCAACTTTACCAAAAAATGTATCGCTTTGAGTTGGTGCACAGCCTTCCTGTACAATGTTTGGCCGTAATTTCATTCCTATATCCAGAGTGCCCCCTTCTCCGTAGAATGCTGTATTGCCATAACCAGAATCATCCGCAAGGACAACTTTCCCTCCAGCTTTCACGAATTCATGGATTGCCTTTGAGTCATATTCACTGTAACTTCTTTCAACACCAATTATCACCAATATGGTTTCATTGGCATTTATCGTTGGGTCCGTTGAGTTCTTTTCAACCTCGGCTATCTTGTTCAGAATTGATGGACTTGAAACGATAGTCTTGATTTCATGCTTCCCGTCTCCGTCCTTGTCGATGTCATTTGCAAATTGCGAGATATCGTTCCAATCGTCTTCATACGCAGATAATTGTGAAGGATTTTTGGCATTTTGTACCAGAACTGGATATACTACGGCAATCATAATAATTACAACAAAGAGTGCAAAGAACTTTGTTCCATATTGTTTCCAGAATTGTTTTCTCATGTTTTATTTCCTCATTCCGAATATGTTTGTGAATCTTGATACTTTTCCACTCTTTAGACCTTGATTAAGATCGCTTTCTATCTGGTGTAGGTTATTAATCGCTTCAACACACCAGATATTGTATGATCCATCAATCATTTCCATCCCAAATTCATCAACTACCTTTGGTTTAATTCCGCTATATCTGGCAATTTCAAATAGCGATGTCAGAAGGTTAACACTGTGTGCCGGGATAGGTAGTGCACTACTCATTACGTCTGTAAATTCCCTGACGGTCTGTGTTCTTGTTTTTATGAATCCATATCTCTTTAGAATGTTCAATAATTGGTGATATGATTTGATAATTATTTGTCTATAATCTTCATCTTGGTTAAGTTCCTTCTGCATTTGCTTAATTAAATTTCTAACTTCATATTTGTGTCTCTGTGTCCAGTATAAATAGTATCCAGTTACGATTAAAGCAGCAGGCATTCCAATAAGCAAAGGAATGTATTTTTCTAAATCAAAAGGTTCCACCGCATCTGGAGATTTAGTTATGCTGATTGCCACATCCGTGCTTGTGAAATCGGCTTCTAGAGGAGTCTCATAAAGTGAATCCAAAGCCCCACCGTCAAAAGAGGCGGCAATGGTTACACTTGTTCCATCCTTGGGGAATACAAAACTAAATTCATCATATCCATTATCATCAGTGATTAGTTCATAAGTTTCGGTCCCGTTCATTTGCATTCCTTTACCATAGTATCGTGTTATTACAATCGATACATTTGCAGAAGGTAGTGGGGTTCCACCTTCACAGTTCAGTGTAGATTTTTGGGATTCATAGACGCATTCTTTTAGCCGTATTGTAACATTAACCATGTCTCCAGGGAATACATTTGCAGGTTCAATACTTGGGAATTCAATTTTGGTTGGTACAAAAATTGTATGTTCGCTCTTGTAGCTTGTACCATAGATGAATTCAGTACCATTGTAACCTAAACTTACAGGGTGGTCATTTCTGTATTTTTCAGGAACGATTCCTGTAGATGAAAATATACTATCGTTTGTGAACGAGTTTGTTAGTTGCTGGCTACCTATAGAAGCCATTATATCACCTTCAAGACGATTTCCTAAATCATCGGTTAAAATGCCTCTAATCTCAATATTCCCGCCCCTTACAAGTTCTCCTCCAAACCAGTTCCCAATAACCTCTACTGCTTGAAATGAACTTGATCCATAAACTCCAAAGGATGCGTTTTCTTCTGCATTTAGATACCACATGGTTTCATTGAAAGTAGCCGTGAAATTGTCAATTCCCAGATTATAATTAGATACTAGAGTGTGGTTAAATTCGAAACTTCCCATCTCATTGGTTTGGATGTAATATCTACTTCCAGCTATATCTATCTGAACGGTTTCAAAAGCTACAGGAGCTCCCGTTCCATCAATTATGCTACCTTGAATAGTAACGTTTTCACCCCGGTGTGCATTTTCAGCATTAACAGAGATGCTCACATTTGTCTGTGGTATTATAGTGAGTTCATTCATCATGTCAGCAACATGCCAACCTTCCACAACTGAAATCTTAATCTCAAAAGATTCGGATTGAACTTCATCTACAAACGTTACAAATTCGAATGTACCGCTTTCATCAGTTATCAGTGGTGGGAGAAATCCATCTCTGAATAAATTAACAGTTGCTCCTTCTATAGGAGTTCCAAATTCATCTATTATAGTTCCACTAATGTAATAATCTGAATTCCTAGCGGCCCTGCACAGCCAATCTTCATCAGTTTCCATTTCACACTTCGTTTCTTGATTCATTGATATAGAAGGCGTTGCAAGGAGTATGACAATTGAGTTTTCTTCGAATCCCCACAAATTCTTACTATCCATAAGATTTGCACTCACATTTCGAATCCCAGCTTCTTCGTTGGAGAGATTCACAGTTAGACTATACCTTCCTTGGCTGTTTGTAGTTGCGGAACCAACGTAAGTTCCATTGATTTCTAGATTGACAGTAATATCAGGTATGCCTTGATTGTTGTGATCAGTTATATTTCCTTCTAATTTCACATTGGAGTTCCTGAGACATCCCTCAATCGAACAATTATTATCATCTTGGATAGTCTCAAGCGTCGCATTACTAATTCCTCTAATTACAACATCTCCAGACATAGTAACATCTGCTGGATGGAAATCATCCCCTGAATAACTTGCAATTAATTTAGTCGTTCCCCA
>CAZMPT010000021.1:0-3728 GCA_964568285.1 uncultured archaeon
ACATATATTCTATTGTGACTGACAATCCAGAACGAGCAATGGAGATAAGGGAGTCTGGCCATGTTTGATCTAGAGAAATTAGCAGTCCACACACCTTTCTGTTTTTCATGCCTAGGAAGAACTGTGGGCCGCGTAGGCTTTGGTTTGGACAATCGGGAAAGAGGTATAGAATTATTGAATCAGCTGGAACTACAATCTGAATCTGAGATTGAGGAGGACTTCATTTGTCAGTCTTCTGAATGTAAAATTTGTGACGGTTTAATTGGTGAGATAGACAATTTTATAGAAATTGCATTCGAATCTTTATCAGATTATTCTATTTCTACATTTAAAATAGGAACCATAGTGGACAAGGAAGTCCTCAAAAAAGAGGAAGAATTCCAATCTTTGTTTAATTCTGAAGGAGAATCAATCAAATCACAACTGAACAGAGAAATAGGTATTGGTGTCTACAATGAGTCAGGCATAAATGCAAAAATTGAGGATCCTGAGGCTGTAGCCATTGTTGATACTAGGTATGATACAGTCGATTTAGAGATAAAATCTATTTTCATTGAAGGGAATTACAACAAATATGATAGAACAATTCCCCAGACACGCTGGCCGTGTAGCAGTTGTAAAGGAAATGGCTGTAAAAAATGTGATAATACTGGACAATTGTATCCTGATTCAGTTCAATCACTGATAGCAAAAAATTTTGTCTTGGCCAGTTCGGCTACCGAGGATTTGTTCCATGGAATGGGTAGAGAAGATATTGATGCGGCAATGCTGGGAGTTGGGAGGCCATTTGTCTTAGAATTGAGAAAGCCTAGAAAAAGAGAAATTGATTTGGTAAATATTGCAGAAAATATAAATTCTGATAACAAAGATCGCATAAAAATCACTAATCTAAGGTTTGTCCCTAGGGCTAGGGTTGCAGAGTTGAAAAATACAGTTTGTGACAAAACATATAGAGTTGATGTTTCTATTCCAGCTTCACTCTCTATCGAAAGCCTTAAGAAAGGCGCACAAAGGTTGACGGGCGCAGTTGTCGAACAGCGGACACCTACACGGGTGTCTCATCGTCGAGCTGATCTGGTACGCCCCCGTTCAATAGGCTATGTAGATGTCAAGTCTTTTACCGAAGGGATGGTGGAGTTGGAGATTAGGGCTCAACATGGGACATATATCCGTGAACTTGTCAGTGGCGACATGGGTCGTACGGACCCTAGTATGTCCTCGTTGGTCGCTTCAGCATGTAAGGTGGAGGTTCTGGATGTCCTCAATCTACACCTTGGAAATAGCGAGAAAAAAAATGGCTAAAAGATCCCGTGGTTTGAGAAGTGGTTCCCGTCACAAGATGTCACGCCCAGCAAAGGAGCGTGGGCTATCTCCAATAACACGTTCACTTCAATCTTTTGATGATGGCGATACGGTTAATGTAGTGATAGATCCTTCTTATCATAAGGGACAACCTCATCACAGATTCCACGGTTTGACAGGTAAGATAACTGGAAATCAGGGAAAAGCATATGTGGTCCGCACTCGTGTGGGGAACATGGAAAAGGACCTAGTCGTCCGTCCAGAGCATCTCAGAAAGGCCAATTAAAGGAGACACAATGGAATCAGAATCACAACCCGAACCAGTTCCTCTAGGAGTAGTTAACAAGATGTTAGAGAAGGAATTGAGTGTTAGGGAAAATCGTCTACGGTGTGTCGAATGTGGGAATTTTCAAGCAGTTCCCGATGTTGAACCAGAGCCAGTCGAAGTTGAGGTAACTGAGGATGGTGAAGAATCCGAGGCCCCAGTGGGCCCAACTTGCGACAATTGTGGTTCCCAGAGACTAAATCTTATTGAACAAATTCAGTATGAGCACAAACTTGCTTTGGATCATGTTCATCTTTTGTCCAAAATAGGGCCTAAAGAGTCTAAGGCTATAATGGACAAAGTTATTGACTTGGAGCATGTGAATGATTACTATGCAGCTAAGATCGCAGATATCCTACCTATGCATCCAGATGATGTACGATCAATTTTTGCTCGGGAGCGCTTTTCTTTAGGACGAGATGAGATTGATTCCATAATAAATGCCGTAAAGGAGATTACTGGTGAATAAGTTATGGAAGACTACGCGTATGTTCTTGATGTATTAACCGAGGGAAGGCCAGATAGTAAGCGTCGTTTCCGAAGGGAACCTGTGGTTTATGGTTTAGGAATTGAGGAATTCAAGATTTTTGACATGAAACCAATTCCAGGTGCAGCAATCAATATTGGCGATAAGTGCTATATTGGTAAGGAAACCGAGGAAAGAACCCAGATTGATCACGTTAGAGCTAGGGTGAATTACAAAGAGCTAACACACACAGCTCAATCAGAACTTAGTTTTGTACTAGATGAAATAGTCAGTACTGATGAGAGTGGAAAATTTATCGCATTTTACAACAATGCACCCCCCATATCACGTAGATACCATGCCCTTGAGTTATTGCCAGGATTGGGAAAGAAAACTATGAACTTGATTGTTCAAAATAGGCCTTATACCAATTTTAAAGAAATGGAAGCAAAAATTCCTAACTTTCGTGGTCCCGAGAAGTATGTTTCCCAAAGGATTGAGAACGAAATTAAGGAATCGGATCAAAAATACAGGCTTTTTGTAAGATAATTAAACTGCGTAAGTGTACTGTATAACTCCTGCAATTCTCATTCTAACATAAGAATCAGACGTTAAAGCGATTTCGAAGGTCCAGTTTCCACTGACTCCATTTACAGTGCCCATCTCATTTTTAGTCATTTCAGGGCTAAAAGCTACAATAAGTGGGTCAGTTTCTTCATGGTCCTTTAGGACCAATTCTCCGCGTTCAGAACCTCCAGTTTCAGCTTCTAAGTAGTAAAGAATGTAGTTCCAATTACCATATCTTTCGTGTCCTTCACTTACGTAGACCGTATCGTATACTTCTAGATCAGGTCCATTAAATTTTTCATCATATAAGTCTCCACCTCTACAGAAATATGCATTTTCTGTAAATCCACGACCGTGATTGGCTAAATTCATAGTTAGTATATCTAGCCCATTAGAGTCAGTATAGTGGAAGTATGTGAACCACCGTGCGTTTGCGTTGTATTGATAAGTGATAGTTGCCCCACTGCTACTACTTGCTGAGATATCAATTGGCTGATTTTTCTCCTCACCTACTGTAGTTAGTACAGCTGCAACAAATTCCTCACCATAGAGGCTGAATGACCAGCTTTTGCTAGTTTTTAGAGGAAAATCAACTATTTTTTGTGCTACATTATTTTCATAAACAGAAAAATCAGACATTTGGACACGACCTAGGGCAGGGTTGTGATTCAGAACTGCGTGTCTTTTTGCGTCTTCTAATGAGCCTGCAGCAACATAGTAATCGGTTTCATCATCATCAATAGTCACTACCATTGTGGTTGACGTCTCTACATTTGGAGTTTTAACATTATATTGCCAAAAGTCACCTCTTGTCCAAGTTGGTGATGAAACAACTCCCTCATTACTATCACTTGAGAATAATCCACCATCTAAGCATCCACTCATTGTCGATCCCAAAAAAAGACCGACTAAGCACAATGCGATTGTCTTTTCCATTAATAGTTCATATTAACTTGATAATTTATAGTTCACTATACCCTTTTAACTTTAGATATTCTCTTGCAGCAGATACAGTGTAGAAAGAACCAGTAACTAGAGTTCTGTTGCCTTTTGCGTATTGCATTGCAT
>CAZMPT010000021.1:3828-12572 GCA_964568285.1 uncultured archaeon
GTGTAGAAAGAACCAGTAACTAGAGTTCTGTTGCCTTTTGCGTATTGCATTGCATCTTCTACGGTGTTAAATTCTTTATTCTTGTATCCGTTATTATCACATATTTCACTCAAATTAGAACTTGATAATGCTCTTTCAGAATATAGATTACAGACGAGAATCTCACATTTTTCTGGTAGAGAACATATCATATTCTTGCTATCTTTATCCTTTAGAATCCCAATTACAATTTTTTCATAGTCATTATTCTCTGAAATTACATATTCTATCGCTTGAGGATTGTGCGCAGTATCCAAAGTAAATTCTTCGAATACTTCATTTCTTCCAGGAACTTTATCTATGACGGTTTCAACTTCCAAATTCAATATATCTATGGTAAGTTTCAGCCAATCTACTATGTTCCCGCCATAGTGCACTCCTTTGCATTTGGGGATAAGGTTGTGATAATTACTAGGCCATCCAGTAACGACAATAGTCATTTCATCCACAATCTTTGCTTTCGTTTCTCCTATTTTTTTAATTTCGTCTCCAAGATATTCCTGATGATCTAAACCAAGAGTTGTCAGGATGGCGATTTTTGCATGCCCTATGTTGACAGAATCCCATTCCCCACCTAAACCAATCTCCATTATGGCATAATCAACACTTTCTGAATTGAAATAATAGTAAGCCGCTGCAGTTAGAACTTCGAAATAGGTCGGTTTAATATCTTCATTTTCTACTATATTTTTGATTTTAGACATAATAGAATTAAATATATCGATAGGTATTATTTGATCTCCAATTCGAATTCTCTCTCTTACAGAATGAAGATGAGGTGATGTAAAGCATCCAGACTTCATTCCAGCTTTGTTAAACATTGAATTAAGGCTAAAACAAGTACTTCCCTTGGCATTTGTACCTCCAATCATTATAATTTCTAATTTTTTTTGAGGATTTTCCAAATGGTGCATTAGTTCTTCGATTCTATCGAGTCCAGGTACTATTTTACCTTCATTCAGAAAATCTAACCAGTCTAGAATTTCTCTATAGTCTTTTTTTAGACGATTCATATATAAAAGATTATTCGATTGATTCCCATTCAACAGTGTCTGGAGTTAGTATTCCCTGATCATTTAAAATGCTTCTAAATGTGTCAGGAGTAACGCCTGCAACTTCAGCTCCTTTGGTCAATGTTGCTCTTCCTTTTTTGTACATTTCGACGGCAGAGGCATACCTAAGGTAGTTCTTCTTTTCGATCATAAAACGGAGTGCTTCCTTTACGACATCAGAACGGCTGCTAAAGTGGCCTGAATCGACGAGAGCCTCTATCTGTGAGACTAGTATTGGAGGTAGTGAATATGAGCTACTCATGAAACAATAGTTATCAACTATTATTAATAATTATTCACTAACCTTTATATGCATCTTTCTAGTGAAAATAACAGGTATAGCAATGAGCTTGAACCGTAACCAATGGCTTGTGAACACTCTAGCGTTTGTGCTAGTATGTGTAGGTTTCCTTCTGATATCGGGTAGTGCATCTGCAGATGCTTACGACCATAAAATGACGTTCACACCGTCTACGCAGGCAGGAGATCCTGAAGAACAACTTCAATATACGATTACAATTGAGAATACAGGTGACAATGATGACACTTATGATATGTCAGTTACCAATTCTACTATTCCTACTGGTTATACTGCGTTTATAATTCCAACTGAGCTTTCAGTAGAAGAAGACGAAACAGGAACTGCCACTTTGTTTGTAAAGATTGCTAACAGAACAACGAATACGGCAGAGGGTGGAGATACGGCTCAAATTAGTTTCAAGTCCAAATCACAGAATGCAGATAGTGGAGGTAAAACCAAAACTCAAACGGCTTCTTTAACTGTGAACAATGTCTATGGCACCACTCTTATCCCTTCTGTCGGTGAGAAAACTGTAGATCCAAATGAAAACGTGAAATTCCAAGTTAGTGTAACGAATACTGGAGGAAATACAGAGGACAGTGTAACTATTTCATTCAGTGCTAACGGCGTAGATCAATGGGATATAACTCCTCAGCCATCAACGTTAACCCTTGATATTGATGAAACTGCATATTTCAATTTGTCAGTAACTCCAGACATCGAAGCAGTTGCGGGCTTGAAGAGTATTTCGATTATATCTACTTCAGAGGATGGTGAGACTGTATCGTCTACATCAGTTACAGTTAAGGTAAACCAACTTCCAGCACTTCAGGTTGACAAAGTTGGTTCAAGTTCGAAAGATGTTGAAGCAGGTAAGCGTGTTTACTATTCATTTGATGTAACCAACAAGGGTAATGCAGTAGACACATTTAATTTGGTTGTTGACACGTCTTCATTGCCAGATGGTTGGGATGCTTCCTTAGATCAGGATAAAATCAGCAACCTTGGTGTTGACGAGAATATCACCCTAACAGATGTTTTGGTTGTTAAAGCTCCTGATGATGCTGCAGCAGACGTTGAAACAAGTATAATTGTTACTATTTCATCTGATTACAATGCATCTATCAATTCGACTTACACTTCTCGAACAACAGTTTTGCAGAATTATGAGCCTAAATTGGCCATATCAGGTTCAGACACCATGTCTGCAAAACCTGAAGAGCAAGTTAATTTTACAATTAGGATTACAAATGATGGTAATGGTGAAGACGACATTTCATTGTCATTGATAGGTGGAAATTCCAGTTGGGGGCAGCTAGGTGATTCAGCATTCACGCTTCAAGCGGGAACAAATGCTACAACAACACTTAGAGTAACTCCGCCTAAGGATACAGAGGCTAAGAATGGTTATATTTTGGTAGTTAGAGCCACATCTGAGGACGGAAGTACCACAAATTCAAGAAATACCTTCATAAATGTAGAACAAATCTTTGAAGTTTCAGTCCAAGTTTCTGGTGATAGTTCTAAGAAAGGAGATCCTGGAGATGAATTAAGTTATTCGATAGTCGTCAAGAATAAGGGTAATGGAGAAGACACGGTTGCCCTGACATTAGAAGGTGAAAAGGCAGATTGGGGTTCTATAGTAGATGAGGTTGAATTGGAAAGTGGGGCCAGTATAACTGTTAATCTATCAGTCAATATAGATGATGATGCAGTTGTTGGTGACAATGACATAGTAGTTAGAGGTACCTCAGAAGATAACCCAAGTGCTAACGACACGGGAACAGTCAAGGTAAGTGTTAACAAACAGTTTAAGATTGACGTAGTCGTTTCTTCCAAGAGTGGAGATCCTGGAACAACAATAACTTACCCTGTTAGGTTCCAGAATGAGGGCACTGGTGTTGATACTTTTTCAGTTACTATTGATGATTATCCAGAAGGCTGGGCGGTCGATCCCGTATCATTCCAAGTAGAGAATGTACCTGCTGGTGGTGAAGAAATTGTAAACCTGAGCGTTTCTATACGTTCCGGAGAGAATAATAAGGCGTTTACGATTAACCTTACGGCATCCTCTGATGAAGCTAAAAGTGAAACTCCACCAAAGTACGTCAACACTACAGTTAGCATAATCACTATTGTTAATCAGGAATACTGGATTGATCTTTCTGTTGAGAATGCTGCAGATCAGATAGTTGATGCAACAGTTGGTGTTCCAGTTTCAGTTGATTTCGATGTTAAGAATCTTGGAACGGGTGATGACGTTGTTGCACTATCTGCAGAGGCACCAGACGGGTGGACCGCAGTAGATTTCAGTAATCCTTATGTTAATGTTGAAGAAGGTGGCGAAGAGACCGTCACTCTTTCTATAACAGTTCCTGAGAACACGGCAAAAGATGATTATTCATTATCAGTATCAGGAGTATCAGATTGTACAGGTTGCGGAGAGAATGGTTCAAAATCTAAGGATACAATAACTTTCACAATTAAGGTGCAGCTTTCTCGTGGGGTCGAAATAAATGCTGATGTTACAGAGATTTCCAGACTTCCAGGAAATATTGCTAATTTCACTATTGATGTTAAGAATACAGGAGATGGAGATGATGTAATTCTGTTATCCATTCTTGATGATGACCTATCTTGGGGCTCATTGAATAGAACACAAGTTCCATTAGGTAAGGAAAAGAGTGGTTCAGTTACAATTTCTGTAGAACTTCCAGTTTATGATTTAGCAAATCTTTCAAACCAAGAGAGAACGGCCTTACAAGGAACCAATTATGAAATCACAATAAAAGCTAAGTCCGAAGGTGATTTATCTGAAAGTACAACTGTAGATGTTACTACAACCATTGGTCAGATATATGGTGCTAAAATTGAGATTATAGGAGACGATTCCATAATCTCTTATCCATCAACGGAGACTAATGATGAGGAGAGAACAGAGAAGTTTACTCTGAAATTGACAAATACTGGAAATAAGCAAGATACGATTAATGACAATATTATTGCAACCACATATCCAGATGAATGGACTGTTGAGTTGTATCAGACATCCACTTGTACTTCCAGTTTCAGTGGTAGTATTGGAGCAGGTCAATCGAAATATCTTTATCTTTGTGCTACACCAGATCAGGATTCAGATGTTGGTAATTACACTATTCTGACAGAATTCTCTCCAAATGGAGGTACGGAACCTGCAGAGACTGTATCAGTGACTCTTGAGGTCGCCTCACCAAGAAGGGAATTGACTGCTACAGCTATTGATCTTGCTCAGGAGATTTATCCTGAATATGATGGAACCTCAAGTCAAAACAGTGTTAAATTCAAGGTTAAGCTGGATAACACAGGTTCTAATTTGGATACATTTATACCAGAGATAGAAAGCACTTTGGAGGATGACTGGGCCGTTACTTTCTGGCAAGACAGTGCTAAGACCCAAACTTGGCCATCCTCGGGTGTAGAAATTGAGGATGGAGAATTGGATGACCTTTGGGTATTTGTCGAGGTTAACGATGAGGCTGACGAAGGCAATGAGACAATAGATATATCAATAAGTAATGAGGAAGGCGATCCGAATGCACGTGCAGATGTTACTCTGACAGTTGTCGTTCAAAGACCAGAGATTACAATTTCATCAACAAATATTCAGTTGGAGATAGAGGGTGAGATTGGTAACGCTACTTCTGTGAAAGAAGAGGATACTGTAGTTATTCTGGTTGATGTGGAAAATATAGGCGATGCCGATGCTGATGATGTTCGCGTGGAAGTATTCTATTATCCTAAGAAGTCACCTTCCACTCAACAAGAGATAGATGATCTTCTGATAGCTGGATTTGCATTTGATGAATCTACGAATAACTATATCTATGTTCTTTACGACAAGGAGACCAATATCAATTCTAAAAAAGAGAAATCAATTGTATCAGATGATTGGATAATCAAAGGTGGTGAGTGGTATGTTGAGGTCCGAGCAGATTATGATGAGGACGATTCCAATGGGAAGATTCTTGAACCTAACGAGAATAATAATGATGCTCGTTACTCAGAACTTCTACGTGTAAAACCTGATTTGTCAATAGATGCAATGCGTGTAGATAGCAGATATTCAGGAGCTAGTGCACAGACACCTAATGTTGGCGACACAGTTACTTTCACAGTAACAGTTAGCAATTCAGGTGCAGCAGATGTTTCCGATGCTCGTTTGTATATTACAGCTGATACAGACGCTGAGAGTGGAGTTACAATGATGGAACGTTCTAACAAGAATTATATGACGTTTGATGTTGATTCTGGAGAGACGACTGAAGTAAAATTCCGTTGGAAGGCCGAAGAAGAAATATGGAGTAGTTTCAAGGCTGAAATTAACCCAGTTTGTGATGACTATGGAATAGATTCTTTCACATGTGAACAGGAAGGAGACGGTTTTGCAACAGAAACAGATCGCATGTTTGATGAGTTAGGGCGTTACGCCAACAATGAGTACCCAACTACTGGTGTGTTTGAACAAAGTAGCAATGAGGTGAAGTTTGAGGTTCTACCTGATTTCAGAATTAAGAAGGTGACTCTGGATCCAAAGAATCCTGAAGTTGATGAATCAGTCACGATAACTGTTACTATTGAGAATAAAGGTAATGCTGACTGGACCGTTGGCAGTGGTACTCTACAGGTTACATTCGAGGATGGTGTTGGCCCAACAAAGACAGAGACTGTTGGTGAAACAATCAACAAGGATGATTCGATTGAGATTGAATTTTCATGGATAGTTCCTAACGAGGATAAGGATACACTGACCCTTTCATTTGCAATAGAAGCAGGTAGTGGAACTTTCGAGATTCAGCAATGTGACAGTTGTGACGAGGCAGTAACCGATGGTAAGGACAATGACGAATTTGAAATGGAGATTGATGTCGTATTACAAGCTGTTCTAGGTGAGATTGAATTTATCACCACCATCACTGAGAGAGAATTGATTCGTGGTGTTCCACTGTGGATACCAATAGTAGGAATTGGCGCCTTAGTAGCTCTAGCTATTCCAGTGGTTATGATTCGCAGACGTGGCAGAGGAAAGAAGAGGCCCAAGAGTGATGATGATGAAGATGATGAAGAGGAAGAAGAACAAGCAGCACCACCAAGCAAGATTGGTGTTGCGATTGTTTCAACCATTGATGGCAAGACAGCCAATGTCAAGGTTCCTTCTAATATGCCAGTTAACAAGTTGTTGCAGAACTGTGTTGGCAAATTCCCATTGCCACATGCTAATTTTGCAGTAATGCTGAATGGTGTTGCTGTGGACATAAATGCCACTCTTGAAGGGGCAGGCTTGACTGACGGTTGTCAGGTAGACTTAGTACCACTTGAGTAGATTAGCAGATGCTTGATGCATTAGTAATCGGTGCAGGCCCTAGTGGTTCACGTACGGCTTGGAATATAGCTGAAGCTGGTTACTCTACTACACTTGTTGAAGAGCATGAGATTATAGGGGAACCATGTCAGTGTGCGGGTTTGATAACCCCGCGAACCTTTGACTACTTAGGTTATCGAAGACCAGTTCATCAAGAGATGAATGGTGCACGTTTGTGGGGCCCGAAGAATTCTTTTCTGGATTTTCAGGCATCGGAGACGAAAGCTTTGGTTATAGATAGACCAGATTTGGATCGTTCTATCGCTAACAAGGCTTCTGATGCCGGTGCTGAATTGATGGCAGGACATAGATATCTAGGTCATCGTAAAATTGATGGAGGAATTGCTGCCACAGTTCAGAGTAAGAACGGTAAACTAGAAATCAATACAAAGATGTTGATAGGTTCAGACGGTCCTGCATCAAGAGTTGCACGCGATTCTGGTCTGAGCAGTAAGAGAGAGGTTCTAGCTGCATTTGGAGCAGACGTAGAAGGCTATCAGGGAATAGATAATCATGTCGATCTTTTTGTTGGTTCGGAATTAGCCCCACGTTTTTTTGGATGGGGAATTCCAACAGGCCCTAACGAAGGCCGTATAGGTTTAGCGACAGTTCTTCCAAATAGACCTAAGAATTTCTTCCGGGATTATTTTCACAAGGGGGCACCTTCAAAGTTACTAGGTGGAGCTAAGATAGTCAATCGTGTAAGTGGTTTGATACCTTTTGGAACACGTAATCCAAGTTATACAGATAACGTGCTGTTAACTGGCGATGCAGCAGGAATGGCTAAACCAACGTCTGGTGGCGGGATATATTCGGGATTGATATCTGCGGATGCAGCTTCAGAGGTTGTTGAAAAGGCACTTCAAAGAGAAAAGTTTGATTCAAAATCACTAAGTCCATATCAGAAACTCTTGAAGGAGCGGATTGGAGGTGAATTATCTAAGGGTCAACACCTCAGGAAAGCTTTCCTGAGTATGAATGATGATCAATTGGCAGAAATAATATCAATTTTGGGAGAACCTAAAGTTAAAGATGCGATTGAGAAAACAGGGGATTTAGACTATGCTTCCTTAGCTGCCTTTTCTGTACTTAAGGCGCAACCTAAGCTGATTAAGTTTGCCCCTTTGCTTCTGAAGCCATTTATTTAGCTCTGGATAGTTTCCTTCTTCTTCAAGATAAAACACAACAGCCAGACCCGCAAAGACAATAGTCAAAGTTATCAGGACATAGAGTGGCCATTGAGGTATTGGTTTTTTGATTCCAAAAGAAGAATCAGGAATTATCCCATCTACGCCTAAAATTTCTAGGTTTATGTTTCCGGGTGTTCCGTCTGTTACGTTAGTGGTAGCTTCTTCCCATTGTTCCATGCTCCAGTGTCCTCTAGATTGCATAACTCTAGCCGTTTCATTATGATTGAAGTTCATCGAGAATCTAACAAAATAGGTTCCTTCTTTCGTATCATCTCTGGATACAATCTCAAATTCAAATGAAATGGTCTCATTTGATTCCATTGTTCCAATATCGAAGGTTGCTTTTTTGGTATCACTAGTTTCGATACAGTTCGAATTCCAGCACGTGCTTCTTATGACTGGTCGTTCATCAGCAGGAATTTTATCCAAAGTTTCAGATTCATCTATGTCTGCTCTGTGGTATATCTCAGCGACAATTATGACATTATCTATTGACTCATCATATCTGTTATGAACCTCCAACTTGAAGTCTTCCGTATCGCCAGGTTCTAGCTGCGGTGTACTGAAGTTGTGATAATCAGGTATATTTCTAGGATGACTGACATATTCATCAATTTCACCTCCGACTATCGGTTGCAAAAATAAGGCAACAGTCAATAATAATCCCCAAAGTCGTTTCATTATTCCTGTCACGTAAGTCTCCCTTTAAAACCAGTATCATCCCAAAAAATGATAAGAGATTTGATTTATATGGACCATCCTTT
>CAZMPT010000021.1:12672-15120 GCA_964568285.1 uncultured archaeon
GGATATGGTATGCCGAATTATGGAATCTTTTCAGAGGATACTAACTTGGTTGCTTCAGGTGTTTCAATTAGAAATTATACTCTGGGTTTACGAGCTATAGGTAGCAGTCCAACACTTAATTCTGTATTTTACTATAATTGTAGCACCCAGATGACTCAGGAATGGTGGGTTACTTTTTCACCAGTTGAAGAGTCTACAGATTTACCAATAACAGGTTTTGAAATAAGACAGTGGGATGATGGAGGGAATATGCTTGGAACGTGGAATTGGGCCAAACAGTATGAGGTGAATTCTGAAGGTCAGATGATATCACACACTGCAAATTTCACATCATACTTGAATCTTGGATTTGGTTACATTGACGATCAGTGGGAACAGCAGATAACAGATAATACAGAAATGATTAGATATTACAATATGAATATTTCACACATTACTTATGAATCAGCTGTTTTGTTCGTAGATGGAATTCTATGGACAGATACTACGCAAAAAGCACCTAAGTGGTCTGAGATTAATGTAAGTGTAAACATAGATAATCCAACAGATCTGAATTTCAATAATGTTCGTATTGAATTATCTATTAATTCGGTTGTAATGCGATCAGGCGGTTTTAATTTGTTAGCCGACAGTTCTTTCAGGTCTAATCTAACGTGGAGAGCTTCAATTGAAGGTCCACTGTCTTTACAAGTTAACACAACGGTGGTTGACTATTCCGATGATTCAGCAGAAGACATGACTATTGCACTCTCTAAGTTTATTCATGTCCAAGAGTCCACAGAATCTTCTAAGGAATCTGGGTCTTGGATTGCACTTATGGCTATTTTTGTAATTCTGTCAATAAGCAGTTACATAATCTATTCAGGTATTGAGAATGAGACTGAATCTGAAGATTCCAATCCATCTGATGAAGAAATTGAAGGTGATGATGTTTTGAGGGAAATGGCACTTCCTCAAGAAACTGAAGAAGAGAAGGAAAATTGAGTCAGATAGTTATTGGGATTGAGTCTACAGCTCATACAGCTGGAGTTGGTATTATCACTTCAGAAGGGGAGATTCTATCCAACCAGAGATCTGTCTACATTCCTGAAGAGGGTGGAATTCATCCCCGTGAAGCTGCAAATCATCATTCAGTTAATCTTCCTGGTTTGTTCAAGACAGCTCTCAAAGAAGCTAAATTACAGCCTAAGGATATTTCATTGGTAGCTTATGCACGTGGGCCCGGTTTAGGTCCATGTTTGAGAACTGGAGCGACCGCAGCACGCGCATTTGCCTATTCAAATGATATACCCTTGCTGGGTGTGAATCATTGCGTTGCTCATCTTGAGATTGGAATATTAGAGGGAGCTAAGGATCCTGTTCTACTATATCTGTCAGGAGCCAACACTCAAGTCATTGCTTACGCAGCAGGTCGTTTCAGAGTCTTTGGAGAAACCATAGATATCGGAATTGGAAACGGTTTGGACAAATTTGCTAGAGAAGCAGGTATGGGTTTTCCAGGGGGACCTAAATTAGAAAAAATAGCAAAAGGTCCCGATTTGATTGATTTGCCTTACTCAGTTAAGGGCATGGACATGGCATTCTCTGGCCTTATGACTGCCGCTAAAAGCAAACTTGATTCCGGGCATTCTTTGGAAAGTGTGGCTTTTTCTGTGCAGGAAACAGCATTTGCAATGTCATGTGAGGTTTCTGAAAGAGCTTTAGCTCACACAGGTAAGAATGAATTAGTCTTGGGTGGAGGTGTTGCATGCAATTCTCGTCTGAGAGAGATGGCGACAACAATGGCAGAAGAGCGAGGGATCAAGTGTTTCGTTCCTGAGAGAAGTTTGTGTGTCGATAATGGTGCCATGATTGCTTGGCTTGGCCATCAGATGATGAGTGCCGATTATCCAATAACCGATGAAGACAATGTTGTTGACCAAAGGTACAGGACAGATATGGTGGAGGTCACTTGGAGATGAAATTCAGAGGAGCTGAAGCTATAGTTGAAACTACTAAATGGGAAGACAAGCACGCAATATCTAAAATACGGAATTCACGTTCATACAGGCATCCTGAATTAGAAAAGCGCCTTGTTCGTGAGAGAATTAGAAGCGAGGTTCGAACAATAGAAAGATTGCTTTCAAACGGCTTACCAGTGCCTTGCATTTATTGCGTGGATGTTTCCAAATCACAAATAATAATGGAATACATTGAAGGACCCACACTTGAGAAGGCGCTTCGTGAAGATGATTTTAAGGAAAGACTGATTGAGACAGCAGAACTATTGTCTTCCATTCACTCAATGGGAGTGATTCATGGTGATCCAACAACTAGCAATTTTATGGTCAACGATAAAATCTATGCTATTGATTTTGGCCTAGCAACTATATCTGATGACTCGGAAGATAAGGCTTCAGATATCAGAGTTTTCTTAGAGTCTATTGATTCTCACCATTCTGAGATTGA